>JBBIJG010000126.1:0-7142 GCA_037446095.1 Caldilineae bacterium | reverse complement strand
AGCCCGCCTTCACTCACGCGACGTCCGGCGATCCCTACCCAGTCAACTCTGTGTACAGGGCCTGGGTCTCAGGCATAGGATCAGCGTCCAACTCGTTCGCCAGTAACCTAGTGAGGGTCTGGTATTGCTTTACCACGGCCGCTCGATTCCCCAAACGGTGCCAGAAGCGCATCAGGTCACAGTGAACTTGCTCCAAAAGAGGATCCACCTCAAGCATTCTCTCACAGGCAGCAATAGCCCGGTGGTAGTCATTGGCGGCGGCATAATGGGCCGTGAGAATGCGAAGTGCCGTTAGATAAGCGGCATTCAGGCGACGGCGCTCCCTCTCGCACCACTCGTAGTAAAAGTTGATAAGATAAGGAGCGGTGTAGAGGTCCACGGCCGCTTGGTAGGCCTGGATAGCCGCTTCTCCCACGCTGGCCTGGGCCTGGGCCAAGTAAGCATCGAAAAGGTCCAGATCAATCTGGAAACGCTCTTGTTCCAGTTGATATTCACCAGACTCGTGGCAGATATAGTCCCCCTGTCCCGCCACCCTTATCAAAGCTTGCCGCAGCCGGTACAAGGTAGTGTGGAAAACAGCCTGCCCTCGAGTCGGAGCACTCTCCGGCCACAGGTCTTCCAGAATACGATCCAGTGGCAACCGCTGATGGCGATAGGTAATAAAGTAGGCCAAAAGTTCCCTGGGTTTGCCGACGAGTCCAACTTCCTTCCCCAACTCCTGGCCCTGATAGAAGAGCCGGAATCCACCCAGGCAGATTACTTCGATGACCTCTCCTGCGGCGTCTTGCCGACGAGTGGGCAGGGCACTCAGGCCGATCACCCCTGACGCGGGGCTCCGAGGTGGCATCAGAGCGGCAATGACACCTTCTGCAAAGGCCGGGTAAATCCCTGCTTCCTGGGCCGCGCGACAGACGATCACCGCTCGCTGTCCCTGATCCACGTAGAGTTGCACGGCATTAGCGTGGCGTATGAGGTCCATTGAGCGGCGGATGAGTTCCAGGGCGGCCTCACGACGTCCGGCCTCCAGGTGCAGATAGCCCAGCGCGAAGTAGACCATCGCCAGAGGAAGGCGAAACTGGCGGGTCTCGCAGATGTGGCGCAGATTCAAAAAGTACTCCCAGGCCGTATCCAGCTCTCTCATATCTAACAGGACGTCACCGAGCACACTGCGGCAGACACAGAGTTCATAAGTTTCTGGGCTACCTGCATAGAGGTGCAGGGCCTCCTCACATATCTGACGGGCCTCCACCAAACGTCCTTGCTGGACCAGATTAAAGGCCAGATACCCTGCGGCCATAAGCTCAGCATAACTTTCCACGCCTAATTCGCGAGAGAGTGCAATGGCCCGCCGCAGGTGTTGTTCCCCGACAACCAGTTTTGCCTGCCGAGAGAGAACGTTGCCCAGAGTGGCATGAGCCATAGGTAGCCATTCGGTGAACTGGATTTGCTCACTCATGGTCAACCCCTTGTCGGCAAGTTGATGAGCCACAGGCAGTTCGCCCCAATATAGATAAGGACTGGCCATGACGGTGTAGACCCGGCAAGCCAGGGGAGAGACGGCTTCCCTATCAGCCGCCAGGGCGGCCTGACAGTGGGCGATGGTGGCAAAGGGGTCCCCATACCACCAAGAGAGCTGGGCTTGTGACCAGAGCAATCTGGCCTGAACATCAGAAGGTAAAGTTGTTCCGGCCAATCGTGCTTCCTGCAAAGCCGTCTCTCCCAGCTTGTATCCCTGAGCCATACTTTCAAGGAACCCTGTATTCTTAGCCAGGGCCATGAGGGCCTCGGCCCGTTCAGCGTGATCCTTGTCATCGGCTTCAGTCACGGCCGCCCGGGCAAGCTTTTGGGCCTGACGATAGTGGCCCTTGGACCGCGCCACGCGAGACAGGTGGGTCAGCACGTGAGAGACTTTGGCGCGCTCTCCACGAGTCTGATAGAGAGCACGGGCTTGCTCATAACAGGCAATGGCCTCCTCGACCCGGCCCAGGTGACTCAAAGTATGTCCCTTATACAGGAGAAAGTCAGGTTCCTCATCTACGAAGGAAGGGGACAGGGCAAGAATATAGCGGTGAAGGGTCTCGACACGGCCACTTTGGAGATAGACAGGGGCCAGGGTGCGCACAGCGCGGGCCAGGCCATTGCTGCTGCGAGCTGCCATATAGTGCTCCGCCGCCAGATCCCACAGGCCCTGTTGGGCGTAGTAATCGCCAGCCATGACCTGAAGGGACAGGGCCTCGGCCTCGTCTTCGCGGCAGAAGCGGTTCAGGAGAAAGTCGCGAAAGAGTTGATGGTAGCGATACCAGCGACGTTCCTCGTCCAGGCTGACGACGAACAGGTTCTGACGTTCCAGGTATTCAAGCACCGTTTGAGCGTTAGTGGTCCCCAGGATGGTATCGCAAGTCTCAGCACTCATTTGGGTGAGAACAGAGGAACGCAAAAGAAAGCTTTGAATCTCGGCAGGCTGCTGTTCGAAAACTTCCTGGGCCAGATAGTCGAAAACATAGCGATTACTCCCTCGAAAGTGACGGACCACTTCGTCGGCCGCTTCCTGGGGTTTCTGGGCCAGAGTGGTGAGAGCCAGTTGTAAGCCAGCAGCCCAACCCTCCGTCCTCTCTTCTAGCAGGCGGACTTGGGATTGGGTTAGTGGTAAGGGAGCGGTGATCCGCTCCACCTCCTCCAAGGTAAAGCGTAAATCCCGAGTCCGCAACTCCACCAACTCACCACAGGCTCGCAAACGAGCCAAAGAGAGGGGAGGCTCCACCCGCGTGGAGATCAAGAAATGCATTTGGGGCGGCTGATGCTCCAAGAGGAAATCCAATAAGCGGTGCACTTCGGAACTACTGATCCAATGATAATCCTCCAAAATGATCAGAAAATCGTCCTCGATAGAGTCAGTGATCTCGTTGAGGAAGACCATGAGAACCCGCTTGATCTGGACCTCGCGATCGTCAAGCAGGTTCAGGGTGCCCTGGCCCAGGTCAGGAAAGGCATGTCGCAATCCTTCAATAAGGTAATGGAGAAAGACCTTTGGGTCATTATCGGCGGGGTCCAACTGGTACCAGGCGAGGGGCAATGTCGCCTCATGGGCAAAATAGGCCAACAAGGTAGTCTTTCCATACCCCGGTGGTGCTGAGACCAGGACAAGCTTTTTCGTCAGGCCAGCCCTCAATTGACTGAGCAACCTGGGGCGAAGGAGATGGTCAGACCGAGGTCTGGGGATCAGAAACTTGGTGTGTAGTAAGAGCGGGCCTTCCATAGTTCTAACAACCCTGGACGTGCCGTTTTCTCCTGAGTTCAAGGCGGCAAGGTGTCACTCATATTATACCACGAGTAGGACAGAGCGGCAATGAGGGGTTAGGGAAATTCTCTAGAGTTCTAGTGTGATTGTAAGAGGTGGTGTCAGAGCTCAGTGATAAGTTTGCGATATAATATAACTATGGATAGGTCTAGCTGAGTGTCAAACCACATTTTTATCTCTAAGACAAGATAAGGAGGAGGAAAGCCATGAAGCGTCTGATGTTTCTTCTGTTCGTGGGTCTGCTCAGCCTGGCCCTGACCCGATGTGCACCACAAGCGACCCCATCACCTCCGCCTCCACCCACGGAGGCCCCACCTACGGAAGCTCCACCAACGGAGACACCCATTCCCACAACGCCGACAGAAGTGCCCCCCGAAGAGGCAAAGCCCAGGATCCTACGTGTCGCAGCTACAGCTTCGGTGACCACGTGGGACCCCAGTGCCTCTTTCTCCACTGAGGCTCTCTACATGGCCAACATCTATGAGCCGCTCATCTGGATTAACCCCGATGGAACATTCGAGCCGGCCCTGGCCGAAAGCTGGGAGGTTTCGGAGGATGGCCTGACGTGGACCTTTAACCTCCGCGAGGGAGTCAAATTCCACGATGGCGAGCCCCTGACGGCTGATGCGGTCGTCAAGTCCATCCAGCGTACCATTGACATGGACACCGGCGCTGCCTGGATCTGGTGGATGGTGGACAAGATCGAGGCAGTGGATGACATGACCGTGCAGTTCACCCTCACCACACCCTATCCGCTGGACCGCGTCGCCGCCTCCACCTATGCGGCCTGGATTATGAGCCCGGCGGCGGCTGCTCAGGACTCGGCGTGGTTCGAGGAAGGTAAGGAAGCGGGTTCGGGTCCCTGGATGTTGGAAAGCTATACACCTGATGAAGAGGTCGTCCTCACCCGGTTCGAGGATTACTGGGGCGGCTGGGAAGATGACCAGTTCGACAAAGTGGTCATCAGCATCGTCCCCGAGCAGGTTGTTCAGGCCCAGATGCTTGAAGGTGGGGAAGTGGACTTGGCTCTGTCTCTGCCGGTGGAGACCCTCGAAGATTTTCGTGCCAACTCAGGCTTTGTAGTCTATGAGGACGCCACCCTGTTCAACTATGTAGGCTTTTTGAATGTCAAGAGGCCACCGTTGGATAACAAGCTGGTACGCCAGGCCATCGCCTACGCCATCCCCTACGATGACATCGTAGAGGTGGGTACGGGGGGGCTGGGACAACAGGCGCGAGGCCCTGTCCCGCACGGCCTCTGGCCTTATAGTGATGAGGTGTTCCAGTACACGTACAATCCTGACAAAGCCAAAGAGTTGCTGACCGAAGCCGGATACCCTGATGGGGGCTTCAGTCTGGTGCTTACGCACGCGGCGGAAAACCTCAACGAGGAGCGCTTTGCGCCCGTGATCAAGGACGCCCTGGCCGAACTCGGAATCGAAGTGGAGATTCGCCCTATGCTCTGGGCCCAGCAGTGGGAAATGGCAAAGGGTGACCCTACTGAAGCTCAGGACATATTCCTGCTTCTCTGGTGGCCCACGATCAGTGATGGCTACGACAACCTCTCCAGCATGTTCAAATGCGAGGAAAAGCCCTTCTTCAGCCTGGCCTACTACTGCAACGAGGAGTACGACAATCTGATCAACGAGGCTCTCAACCTGACTGCCACGGACCCGGAGAAGGCGCAGGAGATGTACATCGAGGCTATGAACATTCTGGTGGAGGACTCTCCCGCGCTGTTCCTGTACGACACGAATGTATTTCGGCCTGTGCCTACCTACCTCAAGGGTTACGAGTACAACGCCAATTATCCCTTCAGTACCTTCTTCTACCCGATCAGAATGGTGCGGTAGGCACCCCGCTACGACAACCCTCTTCCCCCCTTCCAAATGAGGGGGAAGAGGACCTCTGTATCTTGCGCTAGAGGCGCAGAGGACGTATAATTTTGGAAGACCCCACTTCTTGCAGCGTTCTCTGCGCCTCTAAAGTCGGGGCGCGGTTCTGCGGGTGAAAATCACCGTCCGTCGCATTCCCCCCCTTATTGCCACCTGTGGGGTAAGCCGACAATCTGGGAGCAATTGGAGTTATAATGCTCGCCAAACTCGACTACATCCTGAAACGATTGGTGATGTCGGCTCTGGTGCTGCTAGGGCTCTCTGTCATCACGTTCACCCTGGCCCGGGTCGTGCCGTCCGATCCGGCAGCTCTCTACATAGGGCCTCGCGCGCGCCCGGAACAGGTAGAGGCGATCAGCATAAAGCTGGGCCTGGACAAACCCCTCTACATCCAGTATCTTTACTACCTTCGGGATGCCCTGCATGGCGATCTGCAGACTTCTATCGCCACCAAGCGGCCGGTAGTTCAAGAGATCACTGAACGTCTGCCTGGTTCTCTAGAGTTACTCGCCGTTGGCATGACGATGGCCACGTTAGTCGGCATCACCCTGGGAGTGCTCTCGGCCCGCTTCCAGGGTAGCCCTTTCGATGTGCTGGTACGAGTTCTGTCCCTGGTGGGGGTTTCTCTGCCGGCCTTCTGGCTGGCCTTGCTTCTCCAGATTGTCTTTTATCGCCACCTGGGATGGTTCCCCATCACCGGCCGCCTGGACACTGCCTTACGTTTTACCCATCCCATTGAGCCTATCACCGGGTTGTACCTGTTCGACTCGCTGGTCACAGGCAACTGGGTGGCCTTCAAGGATGCAGCCTGGCATATCGTTCTGCCCGCCACCACATTGGCTGCCTACCCAACAGGGCTCGTGGCCCGCATGACACGGGCCACCATGCTGGAGGTGCTCAGCCAGGATTATATCCGCACCGCTCGTGCTTATGGATTGGGAGAGTGGTTCGTCACCGGCGTCCAAGCCCTCAAAAATGCCCTGGGGCCGACGCTGACTGTCGTCGGACTCAGTCTGGCGTATGCCCTTACGGGCACTTTTTTCGTGGAGCTGGTATTCAACTGGCCGGGCCTGGGGACCTTTACTGTCCACTCTCTGCTCAAGGTGGATTACCCGGCCATTATGGGGGTGACCCTCTTTGCCGCAGTGGGATACGTCATTATCAATTTGATTGTAGACCTGTTGCAGGCCTGGATAGACCCCCGTATCAGCTTGGGTTAGAACCTGTCTGGAGGACTCATTTCGGTGCCAGCAGTGGATGTTGTTGCCAGCAACAGTCAGGAGCACCAAACTCCTCGCCTGACGCATCGGCGGTTCCGCTACACAGTTCGCGTGATCCTGCGGGACCCGCTGGCCTTCTTTAGCCTGTTGGTCATCACCGCGCTGGTTATCCTGGCCCTGTTTGGACCGTGGATTGCTCCCTACCCGGAACAGGGCAAGGGACGCACCAATGTCCCGGAGCGCTTCGATCCGCCTTCGGCAAAGTACTGGTTGGGGGCCGACCAACTGGGCCGGGATGTCTTGAGTCGTATCATCATTGGCAGTAGCATCGCCCTCCGGGTGCCCATGGTTGTGGTGATCCTGGCTGTAGCAATCGGAGCGCCTCTGGGAGCTCTGGCGGGATACATGGGCGGATGGGTGGATAACCTCATCATGCGCCTGACGGACCTGTTCCTGGCCTTTCCGTCTCTCCTTTTGGCGGTGGCCATCGTCGCTGCTCTGGGACCCAGCCTGACTAACGCTATGTTGGCCATTACCATTTCCTGGTGGCCGTGGTACACCCGCCTGGTGCGAGGTGTCACGCTCTCCCTGCGTGAACGTTACTTCGTGGAAGCAGCCCGTTCCATCGGCGTGTCCGACAGGACCATCATCCTGCGCCACATCCTGCCCAACTGCGTGACGCCTATCCTGGTCCAGGCCACCGTTGACTTTGGCACAGTGATTCTGGCC
>JBBIJG010000125.1:0-7180 GCA_037446095.1 Caldilineae bacterium | reverse complement strand
TGGCCAGGGGGATCGTGCGGGTGGCCGCGACGCCGGCCAAGCTCCGCACGGTGGCCTGCACCTCGCGGAACTGGACGCCCACGCCGGCCGTCTCCGTGAACTGGACCGCGTAGTCCCACCGCCGGCCCGCGCGCTGGAATCGCCTCCCGCAGAAGTCTCAGAAGCGCCCCCCGCGGATGTACAGCCCCCTGCTCCCCCGCCCCCACCCTCCGCCGAGGGCGATGAAACCATCCGCGTCAGCGTGAGCAAGCTGGACGCATTGATGGCCCAACTCAGCGAACTCCTGGTCACCAAGATCCGGGCTCAGCAACGGCTAACTCAGATGCGCGAATTACAGGAATTCATGACCCAATGGCAAAGGGAATGGCTTTCTGTCCGCAGTGCCTACAGCCGCCTGGCCCGTTACGACATCAACGGTGTCTTGGGCCTGCGTCAACTCGAACCGGCTGAGGCGTTGCCCCCTTCGACCGCCCTTCCTTGGGGGCCAGGGACAGGCAAAACCGGTCCACGACGGCCTGAGGAGAACGAAGGTCTTGTTCTGAGCCAAAGCCCTGACCCTGAGCGTGGGCAGTTCCTCAAGGGAAAGCAAGGCAACGGCCTGGGCAGGTTGGAAAGAGATGTGTTACGTCTGCTGGATTACGTCGGTACCAGCCAGGAGCGACTCCACCAGGTAACTGCCCTGATCCACAATTTGTCGCGCCAACATGCCAACGATACCCTGCACATGTCGCTGGTGATTGATGAACTGGAACGAGAGATCAAACGGGTGCGCATGCTGCCTCTCAACACCATCACCGGCCCTTTTGGGCGTATGGTCCGCGATCTGGCCCGGGAAGCAGGCAAAGAGGCCGTGCTGCAAATCGTAGGGGGCGAGACCGAATTAGACAAACGCGTGCTGGAACAGATCAAGGACCCACTGATCCACATGCTGCGCAATGCCATAGATCACGGTATCGAGCCCCCAGAGCAGCGGGTGGCCTTGGGCAAACCCCGCAACGGCACCATCACCCTGACCGCCGAGCAACTGGGCCAGGACGTGGTCATCTCTGTCTCGGACGACGGCGCCGGATTGGACTTGGACGCCATCCGTCGGGCTGTCGCCCGCCATGGCGGAGTGGACGCCCAGACATTGAATGAAGCCGAACTGACAGAGCTCATTTTCCGACTCGGGATTTCTACCAGCCCCATCATCACCGACCTCTCGGGGCGTGGAGTCGGACTGGATGTCGTGCGCCGCAATGTGGAAGCGCTGCACGGACGCATTGATGTGGATTGGGCGCCTGGCGCGGGCACAACCTTCAAGCTGACCCTGCCCCTGAGGTTGACCAATGCCCAGGGCCTGTTGGTGCGGGTCTCCGACCAACTGTTTGCCATTCCCATTAACGCTGTCGAGCGCATCCTGTACATCAGCCCCCAGGAGGTTTCACCCCTCGAAGGCCAGGACACGATACGCTACAATGGCCGCCTGCTCACCCTGGCGCGTCTTGACGACGTGTTGGGGCTGCCGCGTGCCGCCGCTCAGCCTCCAACCCACCGGGACCGAGAAGCGCGCCTCCTGGTCGTCATTGTGGGGGCTGCCGAACGGCGCACGGCTTTTGTGGTAGATGAGCTGGCTGGGGAGCAGGAGATTGTAATCAAGGGCCTGGGCAAACAACTGAGGCGCGTGGGCGGCATTGCCGGGGCGACGGTCATGGGCAGCGGTGAGGTGGTCCTGATCCTTAACGTGGCCGACCTGATCAAGCTGGCCCTGCGCGAGAGGCGTCGCCCCGTCCTGGACATGCCGACCGCCCAGGTCCCCTCCATGATGGCGCGGGCCCAGCGGCGCATCCTGATCGTGGACGACTCGATCACCACCCGTACGCTGGAAAAGAACATCCTGGAGGCAGCCGGGTACACCGTCCAGGTGGCCGTTGACGGCCAGGAGGCATTGGACACTATCGCCACCAGCGGCGTACCCGACCTGATCGTGGCGGACATCGTGATGCCGCGCCTGGACGGTTTTGAGCTCACCCGACGGATCAAAAGCGACCCCAACACGGCCGACGTACCGGTGATCCTGGTCACCTCGCTGAGTTCACCTCAAGACAAAGCGCGAGGCATTGAAGCCGGCGCCGACGCCTATATCGTCAAGAGCAGCTTCGACCAGGATAACCTGTTAGAAACGATTGAACAGTTGATCTGAGGCGCGAAGGGTCAGTCCACAGGGGGTGCATGATGGCTAAAGGTCGAAAAACCGTTCTGATCGTAGAGGATAGCCCGGTGCAGGCATTGGCTCTGGAACACTTGCTGGTTCAGGAAGGGTTAAACGTGCTCTGCGCGCCGGATGGGCGCACCGGGATCATGATGGCCCAGCAGCATAGTCCGGATGTGATCGTTCTGGACATCGAGATGCCGGAAATGAACGGCTTTGAAGTCTGCCGGCGCCTGAGGGAGAACGCCCAGACGGCAGCCATCCCCGTCCTGATGCTCACGGCCCACACCGAAGTAGCTATGGTCATGCGAGGGATTGACCTGGGGGCAGTGGACTATATCCCCAAGGATGCCTTTTCTGATGCTGTGCTTCTGGAGACGCTGCGCCAGTTGCATATCCTGGAGAGCACCCAGGGGGAGGCACCCTGAGGTCCAAAGTGACCGTCACCTAGACGAGGGATGGAAGAGAGCCATGGTGGAGCCTAAACGCTGTCCAGCTCGCAGGGCCCGACCCATCCGGGTCGTGGTCATTGATGACTCGCCGACTGCCTGCGAGCTCCTGGTGGCGATTTTGCAGGGGGCCGAGGGTATCCAGGTGATCGGCGTCGGACATACAGGCGAGGATGCGGTCCGGCTGACCAAGCGACTGCGTCCCGACGTGGTGACCATGGACGTCCGGATGCCCAAAATGGATGGGCTGGAAGCGACGCGCCACATCATGTGTGAGGTACCCACACCGATTGTGATCGTGACCGGCAGCAATGTCATGCGGGCTGAGGCGAACCTCACCTTTGAAGCGTTGCGGGCCGGGGCGCTGACCGTGGTCAGCAAGCCTGGCCTGGCGGACCCTGAGACATGCGACAAGGTGGTCCAGACCGTTCGGCTGATGTCTGAGGTACCTGTGGTCCATCACTGGGGCCGGCGTCGTTCCGGATCTCTGGCCAGGGGAGCCGAAGGAGCGGTTGCACCGCCGTTCCCCGGGACAGCCGACCATCGAGAGCGGGTGCAGATGATCGGCATCGCGGCTTCCACCGGCGGGCCGGCCGCTTTAGCGACGGTGTTGGGTGCGCTGCCGGCCGATTTCCCGGTGCCTATTCTGGTAGTGCAGCATGTCACCCGGGGCTTTGTCGCCGGGCTGGCCGAATGGCTTAACGGCGAAACGCCACTGCACGTCGGCCTGGCCAGCCACGGCGATATGCCCCAGCCGGGCACCGTCTTGCTGGCGCCCGATGATTATCATATGCAGGTGAACGCCCGGGGTATCGTGGAACTGTGCCGAGAGCCACCCTACAAGGGGTTGCGCCCCTCAGCCAATTATTTGTTCCGTTCCCTGGCCCGGGCCTACGGCCCGCGAGCAGTGGGCGTTGTCCTCACCGGCATGGGCGACGATGGCGCCGAAGGGTTGGAGATGCTCCATCAGGCGGGTGGGTTGACCGTGGCTCAAGATGAGCAGAGTTGCGTGGTCTATGGCATGCCTCATGAGGCCATCGTCCGCAACGCCGTGGATCACGTGCTCTCCCTGGATCAGATCGCCCTGACCCTTGGTCAACTGGCCCGGCTCAAGTGGACTTTGAACAACGGTTCGTCCATCCCAGGAAGGGGCGACTTTAGCCGGTTGTGACTCAAGAGCTTGTCCTAAACCGAAGGGCTCGAGATCCCCAGAACCCGTTCGGCCTGCCAACTCGACGCAGGTCAAAGAAAGGTGGTGGCCAATGAAGGAAAGCGATGTCCTGAGCCTGGCAAAAGGCCAAGAGATAGAGGTGCACACCGAGTTTGACATCATCACAGCCCGGATGAAAGTACGCAAACTGGCCCAGGCGATGGGCCTCACCACAGTGGACCAGGCCCGCATCTCTCTGGCCACATCGTCGCTGGCCCAGGCACTGGGACTGGGAGAAACCCAGCCGGGCCAGATTGTCATGGCTGGCTTAGGAGGAGGAGAGCGCACGGGCGTGCGGGTGGTCTGCAAAAAAGCCGGGGCCACAACCCACGATCTATCGCCCAGGGCCTTTGAGGATATGAGATGGATGGTGGATGAGTTGACCGTGGAAATGTTACCACCTAACGATGTCCAGGTCACCCTGGTCAAATGGCTGGCCTGAGCTGGACCTGTAAGGTGGGCGCGCAGGGAGCTGGCGATTCAAACCGCGCCTGGAGAGGCGTGACGGCGCTGCGCCCCTCGGCTGGCCATGGCCGAACACCTCTCGCTCAATAACAGAGGGACCCCCCATTACCCCTGATCCGCTGCGCCGGCCCGACGATAGGAGTGGAGAGCGGTGAAAAGCAAAGTCCTGATTGTTGACGACAGACGTGAGAACATCGTCTTCCTGGCTAACAACATCCTGAAACCCAAAGGCTATGAGATCATCACCGCTATGGACGGGAAAAAGGGACTGCACCGGGCTCTGGAAGAAAAGCCTGACCTGATCATCATGGACCTGAAATTGCCTGAGATGGATGGCCTTGAAGTGCTGAGCGCCTTACGCCAACAGCAATGCCGCATCCCTGTCATCCTGACGACCTACCATGACTCAGCCAGTGTGATCATCGAGGCCTTCCGTTTAGGGGCCAGGGACTATGTCATCAAACCCTACACCGTCGAAGAGATGGCAGGGGCCATTCAGAGGGTCCTGAGCGATGGAGAGACAGAAGAGAGGGTTCAGCGCAATCCTGATCTGGCCGAAGGGTTGAGAGAGGGCATCAGCGAGATCAACCAGCAGTTGGAGCGTCGGGTCAGGGAACTCAGGACCCTCCACGATATCGGCAAAGCGGTGACCTCTCTGCTGGATCTGGAAAAAGTCCTGAATCGCGTCGTTGAAGCGGCCGTCTTCCTCACCGGCGCCGAGGAAGGCTTTTTGCTCCTTGTGGACAAGGGGACCAATGAATTATACATGAGGGCCGCCCAGGGGCTCAGTCAAAAAGAGGCCCGTTCTTTCAGGATCAAGGTCGATGACAGCCTTTCCGGCCAGGTGGTCACCACGGGCAAGCCCATCATGGTCAGCAGCGTCCAGAATCAGGAGGCCTTTGCTCTGAAGACCGGCTATCTGGTCAAGGCCCTTTTGCATGTCCCTCTGAAGCTCAAAGATGAAGTCATCGGTGTGCTCTCGGTGCACAACAGGATCTCACCCAAGCCGTTCACTCTCAATGACCTCCGGGCCCTGACGATTTTGGTGGGCTACGCAGCCGTAGCCATCGAGAATGCACAACGGTATCAAAGTGTGGAGGAAAAGGCCCGCCAGTTGTCCCAGCGCTTCGTACGCGTAGGACTTCGCGAACAGTGGCTTCAAAAGAGCAGGGAAGCGGAACAATTGGTTCAGGAGTTACGGGCTCTGGTAACGGCCGCCGAAGACCTGGTCGAGCGGCTGAAAGTCCAGGAAAAAGAAGCCAGGAATTTGGTCGAACGGTGGCGTACCTCGTCAGTCAGGTGACCATCCCTTGCGCCCTCGGTTACGAACCAACAGAGGGGAAAATGGCCGTTCTACTTTTGGACAACGACCTTAACCGACGTCAGGCCGTCATTGAGGCTTTGGAACGATTCGGCCCGGCCTTTAAAATTGAAGCCGCTGCCTCAGGGAGCGAGGTCATCCGCCGACTCTCAGAGGACGGATACGAGGTCATCCTGGACTGCGGTCAACCGGAGCAGGAGAGGCTGGCCATGCTGCGGGCCATGCGGCAGAGAGGTTGCCCTACCCAGGTGATCGTGGTGACAGACGAGGGCTGTGAAGAAGAGGTCAGGCGGGCCTTGCAGGGAGGGGCCAGCGATTACATTATAAGGACCGGGGCCTATCTGACCACCCTGCCGCTGGTGGTTGAAAAAGCCTGTCAACGCTGCCGTCTGTTGGTGGAACTTCGGCGGCTGCAAGAAGGCGCAACGAAGTTGCCCCCCCTCGCCGGCTACCCTCCGGTTTCCCGGGGCCCGGCCCAGGATGAGACAACGGTAGCCGTAGGGATGCCTGCGGATCCAGGCAAAGCCCTTAAGGAGGCCCTGGCCAAAATGCAAAAGGCCCTGCACGAGGTCAACACCCTGCTGGAAAAAGGCTCAACCAGGTTAGGCGACCTCGCGCCGGGTCGGGGTGAGAGGCCTTCTCCGGAGCGCGGTCCAAGCCCCGTCGAACCAGAATACCCTCGCGCAGTGGCCGCATCCCGCCGTCAGAGCCGAGGCATGGCTGCCCTGAATGCTATCGCCGATATCATCAGCCGCTCCTCCGCCCTGAACGAGGTCCTCGGCCAGGCCCTGGACAAAGTCTTGGAGGCAACAGAGGCCACGGTAGGCGCCATCCTGGTGTTGGATGAAAAGGCCAGGAAGATCGTCATCGCCTCTCAGCGCGGCCTGTCCGAGGAGTTTGCGCAGGCCATCACTGACGTGAAAACCAAAGGGAGAACTTTCCTTTGGAAGGTCCTCTCAGGTCACTCGTTGCTGGTGGATGGCATCTCTTCGGGCTCCGATGGTTATGGCCTGGCCAGGGAGATGGAAAAGGAGAACCTGGGTTCGCTGTTGGGTGTGCCGTTGAGTTCCAAAGGCAAGGTGCGGGGGGCCATGATCATTGCGGCCCCTGAGAAAGGCCATCTCACCCCCTATGATGTGGACTTCCTGACCATTGTTGGCCGCCAAACCGGCTTGGCCGTCGAGAACATCCAGCTTCGGGAAGAAATCTGGCGAACTGCGGAGGAGTGGCTCGGTGAGATCGAGGCCAGCGTTGTGAGCAAGGAGACGGAGGTCAGGCTGGAGGGTAAGCCTGCCAGGCCCCTCGAATCTTCAGGACAGGGTCTGGAGCATTTGAGGGCGGTAACGGAAATTGAGGATGAAGTGCAGCGTCAGAATCGGGAGCTTTGGACCATCAACACCGTGGCTGAAGCCGTCAGCCAATCCTTTGACCTGGATGAAATCCTCAGCAACGTGGTCAGCAAACTGACCGATGTCATGGGTATTGAGGCCAGTTGGATCTATTTGGTAGAAGCCCACAAGGAGGAAGAGCCTGCGTTGTTCCTG
>JBBIJG010000124.1:582-7211 GCA_037446095.1 Caldilineae bacterium | reverse complement strand
CACCCCCCAGGGTCAACTGGAAAGGCTGTCCCACATCTGTTTTCGGATAGGTTCTAAGATGCGGGGCCGGTTTTGCTCAGGCAAAACCCGCCCCCAATTCAGGCCTGATAAACTTACAAGAGTCTGAGGCAGGCCATCTGTGAGGCAGATCAGGTCTCGTCAATGGATTGGGGCCTCAACAGTCTGGCCATTAAAATCAGGAGGGCCAAAAGGGCCCCTGCGATGGGCAGGCTGAAACCGGTTACCGGCAAATGGCCGGGGGGCTCCGGCGTTGTCATGAGCGGGGGTGTCCCTCCAGGGGTCGGCGTCTCCACGGCTGCCGTAGCCGCTGCAGCCAGTGTCGGCGCTGTCGGCATTCTCATCGGGCCTACGCCGCCAATGGCTAATGGCACTCTGGCCTGTACGGCTACGCTTTCAGCGTAGATACAAGAGGCCCGATTCTGAATAACCGTGCCGGGCGCAACATCGGGCTTAACCCCGGCTTCGATGATGACAACCGCTGTCTCCCCCGCCCCCATTTCCCCTATCTCGGCTATGACCAGATTACCCCAGATCTCTGTGGCAGGCGGCAGTGGAGTCGGAGTAGGGGTAAGCGGCCCAGGGATGACAGCAGAAGGGCCCAGTAGGGGGGTGCCGGTCAGTAGGGAAACAGAGGTTGGCGTTGTTCTGAGGAAGGTGGCCCTGACCGGAATCAGACCTTCGGGAAGGCAATCGGTTACCAGAACCTGGGAGATGCCATGAGGCAGCCTGTTCGTGATGTGGATGGTGTACAGGACAGTATCTCCCTGCCCGGCGGACTCTGGCTTGACGGACATGCTGATGTCAACCGGCAGGCTCGCAGGGGTCGCAGGTTCAGCAGGATAAAAGCCGAGGTTGACGACTATCTGACCAGTCCCCTTGGTCCGCAGGGCCAGATCGGTGGTTATAGGTGTGAGACCGCTATCCTCTGGCAGAGCCAGATTGAGGAAGACGTTGTCTATGCCCAGACCCTTGAAGTAGTAATAGCCATTATCATCGCTACTCGTCTCCAGGGTCCATCCTCCACCTCTGAGACTGACCCTGGCGCGGGGCTCATTATGGTAGTTCCAATTCACCACCCACCCCTGGATGGTGGTACCAGGCAATCTTCCAGGTTCACCTTCTTCCCCCCCTTCTCCCGGCCCACCTTCTGGCGGCCCTCCAGGTGGTATCGTGGGGCGCGGCGGCTGGAGAGCTGGCCCCGCCTCGGCCGGGGGGAGCAGCAACCAGGCCAAGAGCCACAACCGCTATGATGGTGACGGTATTCCTTTGAGAGTGAGAGAGGTTCATCTGCCGCCCCCTCGGAACCACCTTATCACGAGCAAGCCCCTACCGAGGTAAGGATGGATGCCGACCTGATATCTATTTTACCAGATTACCAGGGATGTGTCAACAAGCCCAGGTTGGCTCAGGGCAAGTCCACTGAAGTGTTGTCATGGCAAAGCAAACCGTCCTCCAGGTGACCTTGCACACCCCCTGCGGGTTTACTTTTCTCGCCGATTAGTGTAAAATAAAAAAGCGGACCCTCGTCGTCTCGTGGAACAGGCGAGACCCTTTGACCCTCACCTCAATGGTTGGAGGGATAAGGATAATGATGAGTGAAGGAATCAGGGTGCTGACGCCCCAGCAAATTGAAGAAGACAGGCATTGGTGGTTTGCCAGCCGCACCTGGGCTCTGCTGAGAATGTTGGATCGGGTGATGCCAGGCCATAAGGGTTTGGCAGGGCCGGCGGGCCTGCGAGTGCTGGACTTGGGCTGCGGAGCAGGGAACATGATCCATCACCTGAGCCGCTATGGCCGGGTGCAGGGGGTCGAAATAGACCCACGCCCCATTGCCGTGGCTCGGCAACGGGGGTATGAAGTCGAGCAAGGTGATGCCACCCAACCTTTGCCCTTCGCGGCGGGCAGCTTTGACCTGGTGACTGCTCTGGACCTCCTCGAACACAATGAAGACGACATGGCTATCCTGCGAGAAGGTTACCGGCTGCTCAAATCGGGTGGATACCTCGTCGTTACTGTGCCGGCCTTTATGTGGCTGTGGAGCTACAACGACGTGATTAACGCCCATGTGCGCCGCTATACAGCAGGAGAATTGCGAGCCAAGCTCCAGCAGGTAGGTTTCCGAATTCGGCGTATGACCTATAACAATTTTCTGGTTTTCCCTTGGGCAGCCGCTTTGATCCTGGCGCGCCGGGGCACGAAACGGGAGCCCCGATTAGCCTCCCACCACCTGGACGCAGACGAGTATCAGGTGGAGATGGAACCAGCCCCACCGTTGCTGAACACTGTCCTGTCGGTGGTGGGCTGGGTGGAGGCCCAGATCCTGCGCTGGTTAGACTTGCCTATCGGCACGTCCATTATCTGTATTGCGGAGAAGCTCAATTAACAGGGGTCACGCAGTTAGTCTTCAAAGCACTGATTTTACCGAGCGCGCCGAGAACATCGGCGCTCTCGGCGGTGAGTAACTCCAAGGGCGTAAGTAGCGTAGTCAGACCTAGAAAGGTGGTGAGGGAGATGGTCGAGGAAGCCAAAGAGTTCGTCTTCGAGGACTGGCTGGCCGAGGGCATAAGGGCTTGCAAAGCACGCTTCCGCATGGGCCTGGGCAAAGAGTTTTTGCCGGAGGAGTTTCGGGCCCATCTCAGGACAGCCCGTAAGGAGATGCTTCTGGCCGTGCGTAGCCTGATTGACGCCGCCATCGAACGCACCGAAGAAAAGCCAAAGCCAAAGACGACCAAGGTCAAGGTAGAATAGCAGGCCGGGGTCCGGAGACGCGCTCGCAACAGCGTAAGGGAGGCGAGGATCACTACTCCGGCCGGCGGTTGAAACTGCGCCTACGCTGCGCCAGGTCGCCCTCCGGCGACTCTAGATAGTTCTTGGTGCGATACTAGCCGGCCGGGCTCCCACGCCGTTCGGGCTGAGCCTCAATCGAAGCCTCACGCCGGAGGCCGGCGATTCGGCGGCGTGGGAGCCGCCTCTGCTTCAGTCGCCAAGCGGCGGATGGCTGAGTAGATGCGACTAAGAACCTATCCGAAAACAGGTGTGGGACAGCCTTTCCAGGCTGTCCGGGCAGGCTAGAAAGCCTGCCCTACGGGTTTTCAGATGAGCTCTAATATGGTGGAGTCTGGCGAAATTGTCCAGACGCTCCCGGCGGGCCAAGTGACGGTCACCTGAACGGCGCGCATGGAAAATTCGCCGGGGTCCAGTAAATGTGGCTACTACGATGGCCTATGAAAGTATCCTTCTTTCACCTGGGAGCAGCCTACGCCTACATCGAGCCCTACCTCCGAGCACTGGGGCTCGATGTGGTTGTGCCGCCTTTTTCTTCACGGCGCACCCTCGACCTGGGCACCCGCTTCTGCCCAGAGATGATCTGCATCCCTTGCAAGCTCATCTTCGGCAACTATGTCGAAGCCCTGGAGGCCGGAGCCGAGGCCCTGATCATGTTCGGCGGACAGGGCACTTGCCGCCTGGGTTACTCGGCCCGCCAGCAGGAACAACTTCTCCGCCGGTGGGGATATTCCTTCACCGCCTATCTCTTCGACCTGTATCACGCCCACTCGGAACTGATCCGTCTCACCCGCGAGTTGGCCAACCCCACCCTGCCCCAATTGGTGGAAGCACTGCGCTTCCTCCTGGCTCTTATCACCCTGAGCGATGAAGTGGAACAAGCCACCCTCCGGCTCCGCCCCCGCGAATTGGAACGGGGCACCGCTACCCGATTGCGGTCTCAGGCCCTGTCCCAAATCGCTTCTCTCAGCCACCGCCAGGAACTGGAAGAACGGCGACAGGCTATCCTGAGCCCATTCGAGGATGCTCCCCAGGACAGAGAAAAGCCGGTGTTGCGGATAGGGCTGGTCGGAGATCCCTACTCCATTTCGGAGCCTTTTCTCAACCAGAATCTGGAGCAGGAGTTGGGATACCTGGGTGTATAGGTGAATCGCTGGTTCTGGATCAGCCGCTCTCTGAAGCTCAACCCGCTGCTGAATCTGTTGGGGCGGGATCACGGCGCGACGGTACGGCAAGCGAGCCAACCTTACCTGACCCACGATGTGGGAGGCTTTGCCCGTTCAACCATTGGCGAGGCGGTCATCTTTGCCCAGGATGGCTACGATGGGCTTATCCATCTGGCCCCTTTCAGTTGTACTCCAGAAATCGTGGCTGACAACATCTTCCTGGCTCTCAAGCGCCACGTTCATATCCCCATTCTCTCCCTCTCCTTCGATGAGCAGACAAGCCATACCGGCCTGATGACCCGCCTGGAAGCTTTCGTTGACCTTCTATGGCAGAGGGTAAGGTCGGCTTCGTGACCTTCCCTGCATGTTTCATCTGGTGAGGATGAACGGTGAAAGTCGGCATTCCGCGGGCTCTGTACTATTATCAATACTATCCCATGTGGAAGACCTTCTTCGAGGAGCTGGGAGCCTCGGTGCTCGTCTCCGGCCTCACTACCAAAGCTACGCTGGCGGCTGGCCTCAACCGGCTGGTGGCCGAGACCTGCCTGCCGGTCAAGGTCTATTGTGGGCATGTCCTCGAATTGCGGGGACAGGTGGATTTTGTCTTTGTGCCTGCCATACGTGGTCTGGAGCCCAAGGTGTTCAACTGTTCCCATCTGCTGGGCCTACCCGATCTGGTCAAAGCTGTGATGCCAGAGGCTCCTCCTCTACTGACCTCCGACATTGACCTGGATCAGGGATTGTCGGCAGACACATACCGATGCCCTCCTGCCCCGCCTGACATTCCATTCAAGGCCCGTCGGATTCTGTATCGGACCATCTACCGGTTGGGGAGCCACTTCACCCGCAATCCCCTGCGCATCAAAGCCGCCGCCGAGCGAGCCTGGCAGGTGCATCAGGATTATCTGCACCTTATGCAGACCGGACTGACGCCGCCCGAAGCCATTGCTCGCTGGGAAGGAGACGACACGCAACACGCTGCGCGTTTCATGCCCCCCGCCTCACACACCATCGCCCTCATCGGCCATCCCTACAATCTCTACGACCCCTTCATCACCCACAACCTGGTGGCCAAACTGCGCGGTCTGGGAGTCCAGGTGGTCACCGCAGAGATGGCTACCCCCGAGGCATTGCGCCAGGGGATCCTCGCTCTCGCCGGTCAACCCTACTGGACCTACGAGGGCGAGGTGGTGGGCGTGGCCGGTCATTACCTCCACGATGAGAGGGTGGATGGTTTCATCGCCGTGAGTTCCTTTGGCTGTGGCCCCGATAGCACCCTGCTGGATGTAGTGCAACGAGCGGCCAGGAAAGCCGGACGGCCTTTCATGAGTCTGGTCATTGACGAGCACACTGGCGAGGCCGGGCTGATCACCCGTTTGGAGGCTTTCGTGGACATGCTGGCCCGCCAGAAAAGGGTGGAGAATCAAAGTTGTGGATTGCTGGGAGGAGGATGAGGAATGGACGCCTATTTGGGGATTGATGTCGGTTCGGTGAGCACCATTTGCCGTCCTTGATGAAGGGGGGCGCCTGATTACCAGCCTCTACACTCGCACCCTGGGGCGGCCTATCGAGGTGGTGCAGGAAGGACTGCGCCAGATAGGCCAGGAACTGCGCAACGGATGGGAGATTCGGGGCGTGGCCAGCACCGGCAGCGCCCGCCAACTGATTGGCGTGGTGGTGGGAGCCGATGTGGTCAAGAACGAGATCACGGCTCAGGCTGTGGGGGCTTTGCATTACGTGCCCGAGGTGCAGACGATCATCGAGATAGGCGGGCAAGACTCCAAGGTGATCATGCTGCGCGATGGCATTGTCACCGACTTTGCCATGAACACCGTCTGTGCTGCCGGCACCGGCTCTTTTCTGGATCAGCAGGCTTATCGGTTGCACATACCCATTGAGGAATTCGGCTCCCTGGCTCTACGCTCCCGGACACCGGTGCGCATCGCCGGGCGTTGCACCGTCTTCGCCGAGAGTGACATGATCCATAAGCAGCAGATGGGCCACAGGATAGAGGACATCCTCTACGGATTGTGCGAAGCCCTGGCCCGCAATTATCTCAACAACCTGTGCCTGGGCAAGGAGATACGGGGGCCAGTGGTTTTTCAGGGAGGCGTGGCGGCTAACGCGGGCATGGTCCGCGCTTTCGAGGAAGCGCTGAACACACCCATCATCGTGCCTCCCCACTATGAAGTGATGGGCGCCATCGGTGCAGCTTTGCTGGCCCGAGAGTACGTGGAGATGAATGGGGACAGACCCACCCGTTTCAGGGGTTGGGAGGTGAGCGAAGTGGACTATGACACCACAGCCTTTGAATGCAACGGCTGCTCTAACCGGTGTGAGGTGGTGCAGATCAAGGTGGGCCGGGAGGTGCTGGCCCGTTGGGGTGGGCGCTGTGAGAAGTGGGAGGTATTATAACGGCAGGGCGATAACCTTCGCCGTCTAAAGAGCTTTGGCGATGGCGATGAGATTGCCGCTACTCTCGGAATCAAAGGGTGTGCCCTCCATATCACCATAGCAGACAATATCGGTGAAACCGGCGGCAGTCAACGAGGCGCGGAGTTCAGAGTAGAGGAGGGGACGCAGCAGGGTGGCTTCTACCTGCTGCGACAACTTACCTTCGGCATTGCGGCGCAGGATGACCATATTAAAGGTGATCGT
>JBBIJG010000124.1:0-528 GCA_037446095.1 Caldilineae bacterium | reverse complement strand
CGCCTTCGCGATGGGCCTCGGGCTCCATGAAACGCTCACGGTGAGCCAGCACCACGTCAAAGTTGCGGTTTTGGATCAGGAGCAGCCCACCCGGGCGCAGCACGGCGGCAAAATCGACCAGAGCCCGGCCCAGGCCCTCGATGCTCAGCACGTGGGGCAAAGAGTTGCCGAGGCAGAGCACAGCATCGAACGGACCGCTCAGCTCCTGGCTCAGAGCAAGCTCTCCTGCCAGTTCGCCGAAGCCAGCTACCAGGAAACGGGCTTTGACTCCAGCGGTAGCAGCGTTCTCCCTGGCCCGCTCGATCATGGGCGTGCTCAGGTCCGCGCCGACCACCTCGTAGCCACGCCGCGCCAACTCGATGGCGTGCCTCCCCGTACCGCAGGCGACGTCCAGCACGCGGTGGGCACCTATCTGGCGCAAGGTCCGCTCGATGAACGGCATTTCGTAGGCCAGGCGGTTCTCCCAGTTCACGAAACGGTCGTAATGGTCACTGAGGGCGTCGTATAGGGGAACCACTTCCTCAGCGC
>JBBIJG010000123.1:0-7216 GCA_037446095.1 Caldilineae bacterium | reverse complement strand
GAGGGAAGGGGGCCGGGGGGTTAGGTCAGACTGACCCCACCCCCGGCCCCTCCCCAACGTGGGGAGAGGTGGTTGTCTCCCCCTTCCCTGGGAGGGAAGGGGGCCGGGGGGTTAGGTCTTGCGTCTACCCAGACACTCGCATACTTTTTGGATCAGCTTCTCTGTGTCTTCCGCTGATAACTGACCCTGAGCGCCGAAACTTGGCAACTCGATGACCTCGATACGCCTGGCCTCGGCTAACTCCCGCAGATTGGAGCGAGTATGGTCCCACTGCTGATCCGACACCAACATCTTCTGGGTGTATGTCCCCAGGTAGCGTTGCTCACCAGCGGCGCCGAGTTGATCGAGTCCTCTCTTGAGCCCTGGCCCTGTCTTGGCTTCGATGATCCCCACCTGATTGTCGCAGCGCACCACGAAATCCACTTCTAAAGCACCCATCAGCCACACATCAGCTATGATTTCGTCCACAGTAGACTGCAGCGCCTCGTAGACGGTTTGCTCAAAGGGGTCCCACTTCTTCTGCTTGTCGGTGGGGTCACGGGAAGTGTAACTATCCACGAACGCCCGCAGGTAGTCGTCAATGGTGATCAACCCCGGCAGCAGTCTGTCCTCGCTCAAATGGGGTGTGCGCTCATCGTCGAATTCGTAGTGATACAACCGCGTCTGTTTGCCCTCACTTTGCAGATAGAGGAAGCTCGCACGCTGCTCCGCCGCTGCCAGATAAGCAGCCAGAGCCATGGCTTTTGTACCGCCCGTCAGATTGAAAATTAGATCGGGAACCGTCCAGCCTTGCTTCTTGATAAGCCCAATCAGCTCCTGCCTGGTGGCCTCGATGTCATAGGCACTGACCGGACAATACAGCGGCTGACAACCCGGCGGCAGCAGCCGCTCTAGTCGCCGGGCTGCCTCTGCAGTGAAATCGGTATGGACAAGCACTACTACCGCTGGAGGCTGATAACGGATAGGCAATAGGTTGGGGATGGGCTGTTCGCCGATCAAGGAAATCATAATCATCGTTCCCTTCCTTTCGACTCCTGGACTGGCAAAGATTTCTACTCCACTCCTACACCCCCTTTCCCTCTCCGCAGCGGAGAATGGCGGGTATGAGGACATCGGCCAATTCCTGAACCCCTTTGCCTCGCTCTCGCTTGGCCTGGTAAGCTAATTTCGGCTTGAGCAGAATCAGGCGTCGTGCAGCGTACTTCTGCTCTTTCTCCGTAGCCCGTGGCCTCCAACTCATCTCAATCTGCCGCACCGTCCCAAAAACGTTGCGGATCTGAGATGTGGTGAGTTGGCGGGCCAGGCTGGTGCCGATAGTCTCGGCACGCTCTGTCAGAACTTTTGCGTCGCCCTCAACGATGATTTTCTGATAGTCTTGTTGGGATAAACGTTTCTGATCCATGGATACCTCCTTCAAGTTAAGTACATGACTTCAGCAGGCCGAGTAAGGCGATGGATTTTCCGGGTCCTGGGCCCAATGGGCTGGGTTGTTCCGGATGTAACGGCGAATGGCATCTAACCCCCTTTCGTTCCGGATGATGTGTTCGTAATAATTACGTTGCCACACGAGATTTCCAGGCGTGCCTCGGATTTGGTTGATGCGTTTGGTTACGGCAGATTTGTATCCGGCGATAAACGAACCCAGCGATTGGGGCGCCGGCCCCCGTGGTGGTAGGGGCGACCGACCGGGTTGGGGCGACCGGCCGGTCGCCCCAACATCGGCGATGATCCACACGATGCCGTGGAGGTGATTGGGCATCACCACAAATTCGTCCAGTCGGATTTCACGCCGAATGTCGGCAGAGGCCAGCCATTCGTCTCGGGCGATTTCGCCGAATTCGGACAGGTGGATTTCGCCGTTCACCACCCGGCCAAACAACAATTCTCGCCCATAGACCACGAGGGTGACGAAATACACCCCTGGCTGGGCGTAATTCCAACCTTGTAACCGTATGGAACGTCTGTGATGTTTCTCCGGATCGTAACGCATCACCACATATCTCCTTTAACGGCACATCGAGGGGTGACCAACCGGTCACCCTCCCAGTTGTTAACGCCGGGCTCAGGACCCACGGGTTAAATACTCCGCCCACCGCGCTGCCAGGCCACTGTAGCGCACGGTGTCCGGCTGCATAATCTGTCTTTGCAACTCCTCAAGGCGTGACTTAAGGCGTGCCTTCACCTCATCGCTTTGGCTGCGTTGAGCCAGGCGGCTCAGGCTATAGGCCTGCATCCAGACCCAGCGCCCGTAGAACATCTGGGGCCTGGGCAAGGGCAGTTTCTTGTCCGCCGGACGCGTGCGGTTCTCTTGCCGGATCAGCCGCCGGGCGTCCCGCAAGCCGGTGCGATAGAGGTGGTAGATGTTCTGCACCATCTGAAGCACAACCCGGGGCAGCCGCCGCTCTCGCTCGTCCTCCTTTCTGGCCCGGTTCTCCGCATCCTCGCCGATGAGCCACAGCAGGTTGTCCTTCTGCTGCCGCACCAACTCCCAATCCTCCCAGCCCACCACCGTGTCCAGAAAGCAGAAGGCGTCCTTCCCGCGGCCGTTGTTGGGCCGGGTGTACCCCTTGGCCTTGCCCTCTGCCTCTTCTGCTCGCTCCGCCGCCCGGTACAGGGGGAATTTGGCTCCCTCCAGGGTGATGCCCCCCGATAGGCTCAGCGCCGGGTTACCGCCGACGAAAGCTTTAAACTCATTGCGGATGCTGGCCGCCAGGTCCAGCAGGTGGTGCCAGGCCCCGACGATGAACAGGTCGTCGCCGCCGGCATAGATGACGTACAGGTCGTTCTCCGCCTGGTCGCGCACCAGCTCGTTCAGGTAACCGCCGAAGAAGAGGTCCAGTGCTCCGCTCAGCGCGCTCAGCTTGGGGAGAGTAAGGTCAGGCACACCCTCGCTAAACACCTGCCCCAGGCTGTCCACATCCATCCGCAGCACACCCACCCGCTCGATGGTGCCGGCCGTGGCCGCGGCGTGGGCCAGCAGGGTGAAGCTGCGGATGTCGCCTTCCTTGGGGATGTCTTTCTCCTCCCACCTGGCTTCGTCCCGCAGATAGTTGATGTCGTCTGCGGTGGTCTTTGGCGTCACATTGGCCAGCAGGCGGAAGCCGTGGGCGCCGGTCTTCAGGAAGTCGGGACGGTTGAGGGCCAGCACGATGCCTTCGGCCTTCGGCGGCTTGTCGCTGAATTTGTAGTCGAAGCCGGTCATGCGGGCCAGTAGCTCCGCCCAGCCATCTCCAGGCCTCACCTCAGTTCCCAGCATCTCCAGCTTTTCACTCACCGCCATCCACAGAGCTTCGTGGCGGATGTCCCGGGCCAAGTCAGCGAAGCTGTTACATAGGTAACAGATACGAGGACGCTCAGCGCCTGCCTCGGGCACTTCGGGTGCTTCACCTGTCGGCTCCAGTTCCTTGCTGTTATGCTCGTCCACCTCGATGCGGCACACCGCACATGACTGGTCGCTGCCTTTGCCCCGCGGCTTGAACAGCGTAGCCCAATTGCCGGCCAACTCCTGCAGGGGCCGGTTCTTGGCCTGGGCGACTTGGCGGGCGAAGTCATCTCGCACATCCTTGAAGCGACCAGGCGTAAACAGATCGGCAGGTGAGATAGGCATGGCCTCCAGCACCAGGGCCGTCTCCCCCTGGATGGCCTCTACCAGCCGGGCGTTGATCTGCCGCCGCACGCGCTCCACAACCTTTCTGGCCTCTGCTTCTTCCGGCCCCAGCACCATAAAGTTCCCCGTACTCCGCGGCGAAATCTTTCCACAGCCCGGGCAGATCCAACGCTGCCAGGGCCTCTTCCTGGGTCGCCAGGCGTTGCTCATCCCCCTTACCCACATAGAGAGGAAACAACGTCTCCCGTTCCAGAGCTAACGGCCGTGCCACGTAGTACGCCGTCCTGGGTAGGGTTCGCTGCCCCCTTGATCGGGCAGGGCCACCCACGAGAAGAGGGAGGAGAGGACTTTTTCCGGGGATGGCTTGCAGCCCAAAAGCCTCTCATAGATTTCCCATTTCCACTCCGGCAGGTTCGGCAGAGCGCCCATAAGTCCCTCAGACCCTTCCTGTTGACTTGTGGCTTGTCCCAACAGGCGCAGGCCATAGGCAACCAGCGCCAAGTATCTCTCGTCGTTCAATGCAACCACCTCCTTGTCCGAATGTGTGAGACTGTCCTTGGCCTCGCTTTTATTCTACCATATCCTCCTCCGTCCGTCATCAGAATTTGCTCCGCTCTTTTTCAGAGGTTTCTCTGATGTCAAAAGCCCCAGGATGTGCTATCATTAAACCAGGTCGTTCAGAAACAGCCCAAACTTGTCCCGCAGGAAGTGATAGTCCAACCGCGCTTCTTCCGGCAGATTCCAGGCGTTGCGACACTCGCCCAGGATGGCCGTTTTGTGGGTGTCCACTGTCTTCAGCGAGATGCACAGTGCCTCGGCCACCTCCTGTGGGTTCTGGCCAGCGGCAAAAGCCCGCAACACCTCCAACTGGCGTAAGGTCAGCCGCTCCACCACGGCCCGGCAACGGGCCTGCTCGGTCTGGTCCAGCCAGCGCGTCTGCGCGGCGATCACCTGAGCTGGCGACGCCTGGGTCAGCGCTCGCAATGCCGGGAAATACGCCCCCCACGGCGCCACCGGTACCTGGATCAGCCGCACGCCGTCCTCCGGTCGGGCGTGCAAAATGGCCCCGTCACGGGCACGCTCCAGGAAGTCGCGGGGGGTGTACATGTGCCACAGCCGGTCGTGGTGCCCAAAATGCAGCATCGCCGCCGACATGGCTACCAGGGCCAGGATGCGCTGTCCGCCGGCAATGCACAGGTGAAGACGCCGTCTCTGCCCTTTTAAAGTAGCCACCAACTCGTGGACAGCACTCCAGGCGGCGTCGGCTCCTGCTCCGTCACGAATGTCATCCAGTTTCTCCTGGCCCTGGCGCACGGGGAAAAGGCGCAGGCGACAGGGACGGCTGGCGTAGGCGTAATAATCGTTGGCGAATTCGTTGCTCAGTTGAGTTAATGCTCGCTGTATCCGCGGATCTTCTGGCGAAAGGTGCAAGACGACGACCTCATGGATGGCTTCGCCTTGAACCAGCAGGGTGTCCAGGGCAAAAGTCACCACCTGGGCCTGACCACCCAGCGTGCAGACCAACGTGCTCTCAGAATCATCTTTCATTATCAGCAACCTTTCCTGTGTCTGGGACCATATTAGATTCAGACCTCACCCTAAGCCTCTTTCTCTTCTCAGCCTCCCTCCCCCGACGCGGGGAAGGTTAGGGTGAGGGTTGGAGATTGAGAATGGAACTCTTTCCGGCCGTGCTCATCGGCGGCCCGCCTCATAGCGGAAAATCGGTGCTGGCCTACAGCCTCACCCAGGCTCTGCGCCAGCGGAATGTGGACCATTATGTTTTGCGCGCCTATCCTGACGGCGAAGGGGACTGGGCCAACGAGGCCGCGCAGGCCCTGGTGCGCCGCATCCGCATCAAAGGGCAGGGGACGCCAAACTGGATAGCCCGCATCTGTCGGGACATTGCCAGCCGTCACCTGCCGCTGATCGTGGACGTGGGCGGCCAGCCTACTCCCTGGCAGGAAACTGTTTTTGATCACTGCACCCACGCCATCCTGCTCACCAGAGACGAGGCCTCCCATGAGGTTTGGCGAAGCATGATGGCCCGCCACGGCGTCATCCTTTTGGCCGACCTGCATTCAGAACGGCGGGGTCAAAACGCCATCACCGAAGACAAACCCGTGCTCCGCGGCACTATCATCGGCCTGGAGCGGGGAACTACGGCCAGCGGCCCTGTCTTCGATGCTTTGGTGGACCGGCTGGCCGCCCTTTTTGCCTACGAGCGCGAGGAACTGCGACACGCCCATTGCACCCTGGCTCCGGTAGAAACGGTGATAGACCTGGATCGGTTGGCCCACACCCTGGGGACAGAGCCCACTCACTGGGAGCCGCAGCACCTGCTCCGCTTGCTCGACTACCTGCCCCAGGCCACGCCGTTGGGCCTCTACGGGCGAGGTCCCAATTGGCTCTATGCGGCTGTAGCCCTGCTGGCCTACCCGGCGCCCTTTTACCAGTTCGACGTCCGGCTGGGCTGGGTGACGCCGCCAACGTTGCGTCCGGGCCTGCCCGCCGCCGATGCACCCCTACAAGCCCACCCGCAGGCCCAGGCCAACCACATCCACCTGACGTTTACCATCCCCAGAGCTTACATAGACTATACCGAGGCCGAGGGGTTGGCCGTCCCCCTTGTCCCTCTGGGCCAGGGCCTGGTCCTCAGCGGCAAACTCCCCCTCTGGCTGTGGACGGCGCTGGCCCTCGCCTATCGGGACGTTCCATGGCTGGCCGTCTACCAGCCGCAGGAGGGCGGGCAGGCCATTGTGGTCAGCTCCCACATTTCTGAATTGTCACCGGGACATCTGGTGGTGTCACCCCCATCCAGCCCAGAGGCAGCGTAACAAAAGCCCATCCAGCACAAATCGGTAGATTCTCAAGAACGGCAACAGAACTCCGCTCGCCAACAGAGTCAAGATGGTGATAGCCAATCCCACCTTGAATAGCGGCGGGTCGTAATAGATTTCCACCCTGTGCCGACCGCCCTCGACGGGCACTGCCCGCAAGAGGTAATTGGCCCGGTAAATGGGAGCCGGTCGGCCGTCCACACGGGCCCGCCAGCCGGGGTAGTAGACCTCGCTCAGCACAAGGAGGCCGTTGTCGGCCATGTCCGCCTGGAGAGATAAGCGAGTGGGTGTGTATTCAACGATCTCCACCGTTGAGCCCGTGGTATTTCCGCCAGGCAAGGCGATGCCCGGCTCGTGCGGCAAGACCACACGCCGCGCCGGGTCGAAATCCGGGGCGTTGAGGATGGCCCACGTTTCCTCATCACTGGTGGCTAGCACCGCCTCGTGCACGGCCCAGGCATGAGGCCAGTCATCTTTCACCCGATAGAGCCTTACCCCTCTCTTGACATACACAAACTCCAGATCTTCCCTGTTCAGGTCGCGGGGGTCAAAGACGTAGGCCACGTTCAGGAGTTGCCACCGACGCTGCTCGCTCACCTGAGCCTCAAACTTTTCCAAAGTGGCCAGGTGCAGAGGGCTGTTACCGGCCACGTCGTAAAGCCCGTAGATGATGCCTGCGTTGCCTGCGCCCGGCAGCAGTCCGACGCTGGAGACACGGAAGGGCTCTCCCCTCGTCAACTCTGCCCGCAGAGAATCGGTCATACCCATTTGG
>JBBIJG010000122.1:2042-7248 GCA_037446095.1 Caldilineae bacterium | reverse complement strand
CTCGGTACCCCACATCATCAACAACGGGGCCGACTGGTTTGCCCAGATGGGCACCGAAAAGAGCAAGGGGACCATGGTCTTCTCGCTGGTGGGCAAGATCAACAACACCGGCCTGGTGGAAGTGCCGATGGGGATCACCCTGCGAGAGTTGATCTATGACATCGGAGGCGGCATACCGGGAGACAAGCGGTTCAAGGCTGTGCAGACCGGCGGTCCCTCTGGCGGCTGTATCCCCGAGAGCCTGTTAGACCTGCCGGTGGATTATGAGAAACTAACCGAGGCCGGTTCCATGATGGGCTCCGGTGGGATGATCGTCATGGACGAAGATACCTGCATGGTAGATGTGGCGCGCTACTTCTCGAACTTTAATCGTGACGAGTCCTGCGGCAAGTGTACTGCTTGCCGGGAAGGGGTGGCGCGCATGCTGCAAATCTTGGAAGAGATCACCCACGGACGAGGGCGAGAGGGCGACATCGAATTGCTGGAGGATTTGGGACAGGTCATGCAGGACGCCTCTCTGTGCGCTCTGGGGCGGATGGCCCCCAATCCGGTCTTGACCACCATCCGCTACTTCCGCGACGAGTACGAAGCCCACATCAGAGACAAGCGCTGCCCGGCCGGGGTCTGCACGGACCTGATCCGCTATTCCATTATCGCTGAGAATTGCACTGGCTGTGAAGTCTGCCGACGCAATTGCCCCGCCGAAGCGATCAGCGGCGAGAAGAAGAAGGTGCACGTCATTGACCAGGACAAGTGTATCCGATGTGGCATCTGCCGCGAAGTCTGCAAGTTTGATGCAGTGAGAGTGGAGTAGGTGTTCAACTACCCTTGCGAAGGTTGTGAATAGCCCTGGTAGTAAGGCGATTCTCAGTAGGCGAAGGTGTTCCTTGCAGAAACTACTACCCAACCTTCGCAAGGGTTGTCAAATTGCTACCGCTGGATTTGTAATCCAGCGGCCTAGCGGCGGATTGCCTGGGGCGCAACAGTGCCACAAATCCACGGCAAGCAGGAGATGACAATGGTTACTTTAACAATAGATGGTCAAGAAGTAAAAGTTGAAGAAGGAAGGACCGTGCTGGAGGCAGCCAGAGAAGCAGGCATCGAGATACCTACCCTCTGCTACCACCCGGACTTGACACCCTATGGCGCTTGTCGGGTCTGCGTGGTGGAGGTGTTCCGAAATGGCCACTCTCAGGTGACGGCCTCCTGCACCTTGCCGGCGCGAGAGGGGATGAAAGTCGAGACCCGATCACCCAATGCCCTGCGAACGCGCAAAGCGATGGTCGAGTTGCTGTGGGCTCGTTGCCCCAATGTACCGGTTTTGCAGAGAATGGCTGAGGAGCTGGGCATTGAGAAACCCCGTTTCCCCAGCGAGCACCCCGAAGAGGACTGCATCCTCTGTGGGCTGTGCGTGCGAGCTTGCGACGAGATCGCTGGGAAGAAGCTGATCGGCTTTGTCGGCCGGGGCATGGAGCGGAGAGTCTCCACTCCCTTTGACCGGGCCTACGACGAATGCGTCGGTTGCGACATCTGCATCCCTTACTGCCCCACGGGAGCTATCAGCAACGAGGGAGGTGCCAGGCTAAAGGACATCTCCTATAAGGCGGAGCGTTTGACCCAGGGACACCGCCTGTGCGCTGGCTGTGCGGCCCCTATCGTCGTACGCCAGATATTGAACGCCATTGACGAGCCGGTGGTCCTGGCCAACGCTACGGGCTGCCTGGAGGTGTCTACCACCATCTATCCCTACACCGCCTGGCGGACGTCCTGGATCCACAATGCTTTCGAGAATGCTGCTTCCACCATCAGCGGCGTGGAAGCAGCTTACCGCTCTCTGGTCAGGCAGGGGAAGATCAAGGACCGCAACATCAAGTTCATTGCCTTCGGAGGTGACGGCGGGACCTACGACATCGGCATCCAGGCCCTGTCCGGGGCGATGGAGCGCGGCCACAAGATGATGTACGTCTGCTATGACAATCAAGCCTACATGAACACTGGCATCCAGCGTTCCGGGGCCACGCCACGCGGGGCGCACACCACCACTTCGCCGGCGGGCAAGGTCATCCCCGGCAAGCAGCAATTCCACAAGGACCTGACCGCCATCGCCGTGGCTCACAACATCCCTTACGTGGCCCAATCCTCGCCCAGCCATTGGCGTGATCTGATGAACAAGGCGCGCAAAGGTGCAGCCGTGGATGGCCCGGCTTTCCTCAATGTCCTCTCTTCGCGCAACCGGGGTTGGCGTCACGACCCTGGCGATACCATCGAGATCATGCGTCTGGGTGTCGAGACCTGCTTCTGGCCCCTCTTCGAGGTGGAAAACGGGGTGTACAAGCTCAACTACAAGCCCAAGGAGAAACTGCCCGTTGAGGAATGGCTCAAGCGGCAGGGGCGTTTTCGCCACCTCTTCAGCCCGGCCAACCGACACATCATTGATGAGCTCCAGGCCGAAGTAGACCGGAGGTGGGAGAGGCTTCTCAAGCTGTGTGGTGAGGCTTAAGCCGGAGAATGCCGTCTGAAGGCTCCTTTAGTTCCCTGATTCAACGAGGGCAGCGTCCCCTTTTGGGTAACAGAGTCATTCATGGCGGTAGATCGCTGCCACGACGGGAGAGGGCAAGGGGAACCGGCTGATTAGTGAAACGGGGTGCCAGGGAGCCGTTCATCCGGCATAGGCCCAGAGAGGCTCGAACAGGGGGATGGCGTGCAGGATGAGCCCGGTAGCCATGGCTACCAGGAAACTGAGGGCCATTTTAGCGATGAAGTAATTTCTTGAGCTCTGGCTCCGCCACTGGCTTCTCTGCACATAGATGCGGAGCAAGAAGGACCCAGGAGCAAGGTAGAAGCAGCCAGCCAGGATCAGACTGACGGCTGCTAACCTTTCCAGGGCACCCAAAAGCCGATCACCCGGCCTGATGCGCAGGCTATTGCCTGCCCCGCTCTCGTCAGGGTAGCCGGTCAAAGTAACAGCCATCTCAGCTTCGAGAATCGGCACGCTCCAGACCAGAAATATCAGAGCAATCAGATAGGCTGTAAACCGACTTTCAAGCGAGGCAGTGCCGTTGAAGAGGAAAACCAACTCGGCGGGCCGCCAATGGACGCTTACCACCGCAATGAAGACGATGACGCCAAGGTGAGCGGCCTGGTCCAATAAGAAGTGATAAAATCCCCGGCGGTCCCCGTTCTTGACGTAAAAGGTGCGGAAGTGCTCGATAAAAGCGTGGCTGAGGCCCAGAAAAAGACTCCAGGCCCACCCATGAGGTAACTGCCCCCAGATCAGGGCGGCAGTGAAGGCCGTCACGATGGCTGAATGGACAAGGATCCCTGGCCACCCTTTGCGCTTCATGGCTACCAGCCCTGAGGGTTGGGCCACAAAGTCGCCCAGCATATGGGCCAGCAACAGGCGAAGCATAACCAGCATAGGTTTATCCTTTCACTCCGAAGTCTGTTCCGCTCCAGGGCTTAAGAGGTACGATCAGCTTGACCAGAGTCCCCTGCCCAATGGCCGTCTCGATGGAGAATTGTCCATGAAGCATTTCCGCCTTTCTCCGCATGTTGAGCAGGCCCAGGCCTCCACACCGCGCGAGATCAAAGCCTTGCCCATCGTCACGTATGCTGACTATCAGATTCCCATCCTGTTTGGCCATCTTCAATTCCAGGTGGCTGGCGTGAGCGTGTCGCCGGGTATTGCTGACCGCCTCTTGTATAATGGCAAAGATGGCTGCCTCCGCCTGGGCCTCCAGTCTCTCCGAGAAATCCCTGATCTCCAGACTGACAGCAAAGTCACCGGCTAAACGCAGGCGCTCGACATATGCTTCCAGAGCGGTAGCCAGACCATGGGTCTCAAGGGTGACCGGACGCAAATCGAAGAGCATGGTGCGTATTTGGTTGAGCGCTTTGACAGCCATCGGCTCCAACGTCTCCAGCTCTTCCCTCAATTTGTCCAGCTTCTCAGGGGTCCTGCTCAGGATTTGTTTGGCGAACTGGACGCTCATGATAATGGCGGACAACAATTGAGCTGGCCCATCGTGGAGATCCCGTTCCAGGCGTCTGCGCACCACATCCTCCATGTCCCTCTCCACCTCCAAGTCGTGATACAGGCGCGCGTTCTCGATCGCCATGGCCGCGCCGGTCGCCAGGGCCGTCAGGAAGTCGAGATCATCGTCGTTGAAATTCCCTCCGGTCCGCTTATTCCGGAGCTCTAATGCGCCAATAACCTTTCCCCTGGCCAGCAGAGGCACGCAAATGAGGGAGGCCATTCGAGAGGCGGCGGTCAGATCAAGACCCTCATAGTTCCCGGGCCCCTCTCCGTCCCTGATAACGAGGGGGCGACGATGGGTCACGACCCAGCCAGCAATGCCCTTGTCCCGAGCCATACGCCCTCCCCGAACGGCCTCTCCTCCGCCCTCAGTGGCTTCAATGATTAACTCATCGGTGGCCGGGTCAATGAGGAGCAACGCGCCCGTGGAGGCCTCCATCATTTCCAGAGCTAAAGACAGGACTTTCTGGACCAAGGGTTCAAAATGCGGTTCCGAGGCCAACGACTGAGCTATCTGTTGCAATGTCAGCAACGCAGCCATACGTTCCCTTAAGGTTTTATTCTCGGATAGCAATGTCTTCACACTGCACTCTTCTTCGTTCGGAGCCATTTTCCCTCGCCATGATGGCCTCTGACTACACTTTCTACAGCGATTATACTATATAACTGGGCGAGACGCAATGGTAAAAAAGTACTTCTACACGGAATCTCAACGAACCCTCCCCTGAATTTTCACCCTCCCTGGGGCAGTAGCGCGGAACAGAATCCGCGTCTACGCCCTCAGACACATTGCCGCCGTCCGGCGATTGCAATCGCCCCTCCATGGACCTGCCGCCAGGCGCCCATCCCTCGCTCCGCTCAGGACAGGCTCTGCGCGGACGCGATCCTGCCCGCGAAGGCAGACAATCAGCCGGGGGGCAGCGGCGCTGCACCCCTCCAGGCGCGGTTTGAGAATCACCCCAGAGCTGAGGTCGTGATGGTATGACGATGTCTGGCATCCTGCGCAAGGCCTACCGTGACATCACCGGGCGTAAACTGCGCTCGGCTTTAACCGTTTTGGGGATCCTCATCGGTGTGGCCGGGATCGTCGCCATTGTCTCCACAGCCCAAAATCTGGCCCATGCCCAGGCTCAGGCCTTCCAAAACAGCTCCCAGGCCGACGTGAGCCTA
>JBBIJG010000122.1:0-1996 GCA_037446095.1 Caldilineae bacterium | reverse complement strand
GCCCTGGAGGCTATCCCCAACGGGGCTGAGGTGGAGTTGCGCACCACCTACTGGACCAAGTGGAAAGTCGGGGAGGCCTGGCAAGATATTTATTTCATCGGCATTGCCGACTTTGGGGGCATGAAGGTCAACCAGATCACCCTCAAGGAGGGTCGCTACCCGGTCTGGGATGAATGCCTGCTGGAGGTTTCGGTCAAAGAAGTCGCACCGGTGGCCATGGGCCAGGAGATCACCTACCGGGCCGGGCCGGACAATGCTGAGCACCACCTGACCATCAGCGGCTTTGCCCAGAGCCCAAACTACCTCTCTTCCGTGCTGACCAACCTCGCTGTGGCTTACGCCCCGGCTACCACAGTGAACAAAATGCTGGGGATCACCGGCAGCAACCAGATTTTGGTCAAAGTCAGCGATTTCAGTGCTGTCATGGAGACGGTGGAAGAGATCGAGCGCCTCATGGACAAACGAGGCCTGTCGCATGGCAAGCCGCAGGTGCGCGACCCCTTGAATTATCCAGGGCGGCGCGAGCTGGATACCCTGATCCTGTTGATGGTTTTGTTCTCAGCCTTGGGCCTGGTGCTGAGCGGCTTCCTAGTCGCCAACACCCTTTCGGCCCTCATCGCCGAAGGGGTACGCGAGATTGGCATCATGAAAGCCCTCGGTGCCAGCCGTGGACAGGTCATGAGGCTCTACCTCCTGACGACCCTTTTCTATGGCCTGGCCGGCACCGTTTTGGGCCTCTTTGTTGGCTCGGTCAGCCAGTGGTTTCTCTCGGCCTACATCGGCCGCTTGGCCAACGTCGCGGTCCCTTTCCGACTTTCGCCTCAGGCACTCGGCTTGGGTGTGCTGGTGGGATTGGGGGTTACCCTCCTGGCCGGGCTGGGGCCGGCCTGGTCCGGCACGGCCATCAGCGTGGGAGAAGCCCTGGCCGGCTATGGCATCACTTCGACCTATGGCCAGGGGTTTTTGGATAGAGCCTTGCGCCGGGTGAGAGGGATGCCTTCCCTGGTGGCTCTGTCTTTGCGCAATCTGGCCCGCCGCCCGGCTCGCTATGCCCTCACCCTCACCGTCATCGCCCTCTCCACAGCCGCTTACCTTGCCGCCCAGAGCACCAACGCTTCGGTGCGGCAGGCCATTGACGGGATTTTTGACATCTACTCCCCTGATGCCTGGATTTATTTCAACGAACCGGTGGATGACCATTTCGGGGCCATGCTGCAGACCGTCCCCGGCGTCCGCTATGTGGAGCCCTGGTCTCTGGACGACTGCTGGGTGGGATATGCCCAGGCTCGCCTGTGGGGTCTGCCGGCCGACACGACGCTCTATCGCTATCAACTGGTTGCTGGCCGCTGGTATCGAGAAGGTGAGACCGACGCCATCGTCATCTCCGCCGATCTGGCTGCTGCGCGTGACCTGCACCTGGGTGACGCCGTCGAAGTCCAGGTAGGCGATGCGGCCAGAACCTTCCGTGTAGCAGGCATCGCCGATGACTACAGCATCTTCCTGGGCAGCACGGTAACGGCCAAAGTCTTTCTGCCTGTAGACGTGACCCACCGGATGTTGGGGCGTCTGGGCCGCGCTGCTTTCTTCGCTTTGCAATTGGACGACCCCACACCGGAAGGTGTGAACCGCATCCTGGGCCAACTGGAGCGCAAATTCCGCCGCTGGCGACCGGGCACCGTGGCCGCTCATCGCGAGTTCCAGAGTGCCTTGGAACAGAGCAAAGTCCTCTCCATCGGCCTGAGTGTGATGGTGACCATCGTGGCCCTTATCGGAGCTGCCGGTGTGATGAACACCCTGACCTTAAGCGTCCTGGAACGCCGTCGCGAAATCGGGGTGCTGCGGGCTGTAGGGGCTCAAGACGCCAGCCTGATCCAGGTGTTTCTGACTGAGGGCCTGGCCCTGGGGTTGGCCGGCTGGGTGCCAGGGATAGTCATCGGCTATCCCGCTGGCCGCTTCTTCGTCGCCCAGATGGGGAGACTTCTCTTCCAGCTCAAGT
>JBBIJG010000121.1:6994-7276 GCA_037446095.1 Caldilineae bacterium | reverse complement strand
GTTGAACGCGGTAGTCATTGACATCAAGGGCAGCGATGGCTTGCTATACGATACGTTCACCCGGCCTGACATCAGCACTGCCGAATTGCTGGCCAGTGCCACACCGCAGGCGACGGCCGGGCACGAGCGCGCCGAATTGGACTGGATCGCTGAGGCCCCTGATTTCCCTACCGAACGCTATACCGAGATCACCAACTTCAGCACGTTGATGGATTGGCTCAAGAGGCACGGCATCTACACCATCGCCCGCATTGTCGCCTTCAAGGATGACAGGCTGGTTAA
>JBBIJG010000121.1:4267-6984 GCA_037446095.1 Caldilineae bacterium | reverse complement strand
CAGCGACCCGACCTGGCCGTCAAAGACGCCCGCACGGGCCAGCCCTGGCGCGCTTATGACGGCGCCACCTGGGCCGATCCCTACCGCCAGGAGGTGTGGGAATACAATGTGAACATTGCCGTTGAAGCGGCCCGGCGCGGCTTTGACGAAATCCAGTACGACTATATCCGCTGGCCCACCGATGGCCCTACCGAGCATTGTCAATACGCCCAACCCAACACGGCCGAGAACCGGGCCGCGGCGATGGCCGGGTTCCTGGCTCTGACTCGCTCCCGGCTGAAGGAAACGGGAGCCAGGCTGGCCGTGGACTTTTTCGGCTACGCCTGCTGGTATCATTATGACACCGGCATCGGCCAGGTTATCGAAGGGGTAGCCCCTCACATAGATGTACTCTCCCCTATGCTTTATCCCTCCACCTTTGGGGCAGGTCTGCCCGGCTATCCACAGTACCGAAACGCCATCGCCTTCCCCTACGAAGTGGTGTACCTCAGCTCCGTCCGCGCGGTGCGCCGCTTACAAGCGACCAACCCGGCTGCCACCGTCCGCGCCTGGATTCAGGATTTCCCCGACTATGCTTTCGACAAACGGACCTACACCCCTCAGGAAATCCGTGAACAGGTGCGTGGCGCCATGGAAGCCGGGGGCTCCGGCTGGATGCTGTGGGACCCCCGCGTGCGTTACACTCGCGAGGCGCTGCTGCCGGAGAAACCGCCATCCCCTCCCTCGCCAGCCCCCATTCCCACCTATCCCCCCAACAAGATGGGACAGCTCATTGTGCTGGAATATCACGCCATCGGAGAGCCGGAAGGCCGCTGGCAGCGCACCCCGGCCAATTTTCGCGCCGACCTGGAATACCTGCTGTCGCATGGCTACTACCCGGTCAATCTCATTGATGTGGTGCGCCGCAACCTGGACCATGTGCCCCGCGGACGGCGGCCCATTGTCCTGACCTTTGATGACTCCTCGGCCGGACAGTTCCGCTACCTGACCGATGGCTCCATTGACCCTGACTGTGCCGTCGGCATCCTCAAAGCCTTCCACGACGCCCACCCCGATGACTGGCCGCTGCGAGCTACCTTCTTCGTGCTGCTCAACGCCGACAAGCCGGGCACGCCCCTCTTCCGTCAGGAGGACACCGGCCCGCAGAAGGTCCGCACCCTGGTGGAATGGGGCATGGAAATCGGCAGCCACACCATCAACCACCGTAACCTGAGCCAGGCCACCCCGGAGCAGATTCGCTGGGAATTGGCCGTCAGCCAGAACCGTATTGAGGCCCTGATTCCTGGCCATCAGGTGCGCTGCTTCGCTCCTCCTTTTGGGGCTTATCCTGAGGACATCTCTCTGCTCAAAGAAGGCTACTGCGAGTCAGAGAACCTCCACTATACTTACGAGGCGGCAGTCAAAGTTGGGGGCGAGCCTAGCCCCTCTCCCTTCTCCAGCCACTTCGACCCCTACCGCATCCCTCGTGTGCAGGCTTTTCAGGAGGAACTAGACCGGTGGCTGGGCTACTTTGAACGCTACCCTGAACGGTACTACGTGTCGGATGGGGGCGGTTGAATGGGGCGATGTACATCGTGACGAAAGGTGGCGACAATGAGGAAACGTAAAGCCAGGAAACAGTCAAGGCCAACGCTCAGGAGAAGGGAACCGCCCCGCTCCCTCTCCAGAGCGCTGGCAGAAGTCCAGGAGTTGATTGACCAGGATCGTTGGGTAGAGGCGGCCGAAATGCTCCAGACCCTCGCCCACCGCTACCCAAACGAGCCTCAGGTCTTTTATTACCAATCCGGCGTCGCGGCTGAGCTTCACGATAAGCCTTGCCTGATGCAAGCGGCCCAACGCTGGGCTGCCCTGGCGCCCAACAATCCAGAGGCTGTCCTGAATCTAGGCGGGGCCTGCCTGACCAATGTCCGGCCGGCCATGGCTCGGCGCGTCTTCCGACAATTCCTGGAACGCTGGCCCGATCACCCTCGCACTGCCGACGTCCGTAACACCCTTGCTAATTTGGACAGAGAGCTGGCTCAGGTCTTGACTAAAATGGGGTTGGCAGGATTGGACCGAGCCGAGGAATTGGCCCTCTGGCATGAAGAGGCCCAAGTGGCCATGGAACAAAATCGAATCAGCGAAGCGATTGCTCTGGAGGAGCGGGTTCTGGAACGCGCCCCTACTTTTGCCTCGGCTCTTAACAACATCAGCCTGGGCCATTTTATCCAAGGTCGCCTGGATCAGGCTATCGCCACCGCCTGGCGGGTGCTGAATGAGTGCGAGGCTGATAACTTTCACGCCCTGTCCAATCTGGTCCATTTCTTGTGTGTCGCTGGTCGGGTAGAAGAAGCGCGTCCCCTTGCCGAACGGCTGAGAAAGGCCCGCTCGGAACGGGCAGACGTCTGGGTCAAGAAAATGGAAGGGCTGAGTTACCTGGGCGACGATGCGGGCGTGCTGGAAGTCTTTGCTCAGGCGGAAGCCGCCGGAATACTCCGCAGGCCCTTCGCCGAGCCTATCCTTTATCACTTGGCCGGTGCGGCTGCTGCTCGCCTGGGCCGCGAGCGGGAGGCCCGCCGCTACTGGCGCCAGGCTCTCAGAATTCAACCCAACTTTTCCTACGCCGCCGATAACTTGGCTGACCTGAGGAAACCCGTTGGCGAACGACACGGCCCCTGGGCTTTCGGCTTCCACGAATGGCTGTCACCTCAAACTATACAGGACATAGTGAGCACTCT
>JBBIJG010000121.1:0-4245 GCA_037446095.1 Caldilineae bacterium | reverse complement strand
GCAAAACAACCGAGAAGAAAGTCGAGCAGGCGATACGGCAGTTTCTGACCAAACACCCCGAAGTCATCAAGCTGATCCCCATCTTACTGGAACGAGGCGACCCTCATGGCCGAGAGTTTGCCTATCGTCTGGCACGTACCGCTGAAATGCCAGAGATGATGGATGCCTTGGTCAAATTTGCCTTTGGGCGAGCCGGGCCGGACCAACTGCGTCATGAAGTAGCCTACTTCCTGGTAGATAGAGGCTGGCTGCCCCGAGGTCAGCCGGTGCAGATGTGGACGAAAGGTGAACAACGTGAACTGTTGCTCCTTAATTACACCATTTCCGGCGAGCCCACGGTACATCTGCCCCATCGGGTACAACGTTTGATGGAACAAGCGAGGTCTGCTTGCCGTGACCTGGAATTGGATGAGGCTGAGCGCCTGGTCCGGGAGGCTTTGGAGCTCCTGCCCGACCATCCATCGCTGTTACAGAACTTGGCTGGTATCTACAGCTTGCGCAATGATAGAAAGCAGGCTGAAGCCCTCGTCCGGCGGGCGATAGAAGTGAACCCTGACTACATCATTGGCCGCTGCCAGATGGCCAGTTTTGCCGTCGAAAAGGGCGATTTGGACGAAGCGGAGCGCTGGCTGGAGCCCATCAGAGACCAGGAGTCGTTCCATGTCTCAGAGTTTGCTGCCTTTTGCCGAGTTCACATTGACCTAGAACTGGCCCGCGGTCGGCAGGACGCGGCCCGCTCCTGGCTACAGATATGGGAGGATGTCACCCCGGACCATCCCCATCTACCCATCTGGCAGGACAAAGTGCAGGCGATGGACCGGTCACAGGCTTCTCCCCTCCGCAACGAAGAAAAAGGAGCTAGACCTTACCATCGCGGAGGGACAAATCGGTGACCCGGTACACCACCAAGAGCGAAGGGAAAAATCAAAAAAGCAAGGTCACTGCCACCATCGTCGGAGTGGCCGTTGTGGCTTTCCTCCTGCTGCTAAGTTATGGCCTGCTTGCCAGGCCGGAGAGCGGCCCTTTGAGCGGGGGCCCTGCCCCGGATTTCAACCTGCAATCGTTCGACGGCGGCCAATTGTCCCTGGCCACTCTTCGTGATCGGGTGATTGTGCTCAATTTCTGGGCTAGCTGGTGTGACCCCTGTCGGGAGGAAGCCCCCATCCTGGAGAAAGCCTGGCGGGAATATCAGGGCCAGGGTGTGATTTTTATCGGCATCGCCTACAAAGACACAGAAGACAAAGCGCGGGCCTTCCTCGACGAGTTCGGCATCACCTACCCCAACGCCCTTGACCCGGCCAACAGGGTCGCCCAGGCCTATCGTGTCCGAGGAGTCCCCGAGACTTTTTTCATCGGGGGGGGCCAGATTGCTGACCTCTACATCGGTCCGCTGAGCGAGGACCAGCTCGTGACCCGTATTGAGAAGCTGCTGGCCCCCTAGGCTATGAGTGGACGGAGCTCAGCCCAAGGGGCTTGGGGACAGGCTGAGCGAAGCCTGCCAGGAACCGGTTACTGAGCCTGCCGCTTCCAAATGGTCAAGGCAGTCACTGGCAACTGTTGTATTGTCAAGGTTGCCGAAAGCTGGTATAATACCCGTAAGATGAGTCAGACTGTACCAGGGTACTGTCTACAAAGGAGACACCAAAGTGCAGGAAGAAATCAGAGTGCGAGCTGAGCAAATAGAGGGCCTGAGAGAACTGATTTCGCAGGTCATCGCCGAGGAAGGGGAGCGGCTGATACCGCGCGGCTTCCTGATGGATGTGGAAGCAATCAAACGCTCGCCTGTGGGAGCCGTCATCCGCATGGAGAGTGACATCAAATATCTGAAGGAGGGCCTGGAAGTCCTGCGGATGGAGATGGGGAAGCTGGCTACCCGCGAAGAACTGGAAGCCCTGCGGACGGAGATGGGGAAGCTGGCTACCCGCGAAGAACTGGAAGCCCTGCGGACGGAGTTTAGGAAAGACTTGGGCAATCTGGAGAAGGTGATGAATGCCCATTTCGAGGAATTTGAGAAGCGTCTGAACCGAACCGATTTCTGGATCAAGTTCTTCGCCAGCCTGGTCTCAGCCCTCTTCGTGGCTCAACTGGTTTTGACTTATATCAAGTGAGAGAATCCCTCGGCGGTCGGGCAAGATCACCTGCCGCTATCTCAGCCGTGTCCAAGGCGGTCATCCGGCTTGCACCATACCCGTTTTCCCGGACTACATGCCCGCTTTGGGACAAATGCGGCGCCAAAACTTTACAAGGAGGAAACCATGGAGATCAAAAAAGTAGGTGTGGTCGGCTGTGGGTTAATGGGCTCTGGCATCGTCGAGGTCTGCGCCAGGGCCGGCTACGATGTGGTGGTGAGCGAGGTCAACGACGAACTCCTGCAAAAGGGGCTAGCCCGTCTCAGAGACTCCCTCTCCAAAGCGGTGTCCAAAGGCAAGGCCACTCAGGCAGAGATGGATGCTGCCCTGGCCCGCGTCAAAGGCACCACCAGAACAGCCGACTTTGCCGACTGCGACCTGGTCATTGAGGCCGCTATCGAGAATATGGAGCTCAAAAAACAAATCTTCGCCGCATTGGATGGCATCCTGCGGCCTGAAGCCATTATTGGCAGCAATACCTCATCGCTGTGTATCACCGAGATGGCCTCGGTCACCCAGCGCGGCAGCAAGGTGCTGGGCATCCATTTCTTTAACCCCGTGCTGGTGATGCCCCTCCTCGAACTGGTGCGCACCATTTTGACGGACGATGAGACCCTGGCCATCGCTCAGAAGTTCGGCCAGTCGGTTGGTAAGACCACGGTGGTGGCTAAGGACACACCAGGCTTTATCGTCAACCGCCTGTTAATCCCTTATCTCCTGGACGCAGTACGGATTTATGAAGACGGCCTGGCCACGAAAGAGGACATTGACACGGCTATCAAGCTGGGCCTGAACCATCCTATGGGTCCCCTGACCCTGTTGGACCTGGTCGGTCTGGACACCACCCTCTTCATCGCCGATGCCATGTTCCAGGAATTCAAAGATCAGCGCTACGCTGCCCCGCCTTTGCTCCGACGCATGGTGCTGGCCGGACATCTGGGCCGCAAATCAGGCCGGGGGTTCTACGATTATTCCAAATAAGGAGGCAATTTACAGTGGAAGGCAAGAAGACAACAGGTATCATCCTGCTCGTGATCGGGATTGTCGTTTTGCTCCTGTCGCTGCTGGCTGATGTCCTCAGGATTGGGACCTGGTCTGGTTTTGGCTACTACCAGATAGGGGGAGCTCTCGTGGGAGCAGTGGTAGCTATCGTCGGGCTGGTCCTGATGCTCAAGAAGTAGCCCCTGGCCCTCACCCCACCCCTGCGAAGCGGTAGTACTACAACTGCACTTGCAGGTGCGATGCACGCGAGAGCCACTGAAGCAACCGGCTCGTACCGGCAACCCGGTATTGGCATGATAACGACCGACCCAAAAGTGCGTCGCACCTCTCCTGACCCTCCCGGCTGCTATTTGCGGTCGTAGTAGGGAAAGGGTTGAGGACAAACCATCGGTTCGGAGAAGGGAAATCAATGCAACTTCAATACACTCCTCGGGTTATCGGTTTCATCTTTCTAGCTCTGGCTTTGACCGGCTGCCAAGCCATCGCCGGCATGACCCCGACGCCGACTAAAACCCCTCGACCTCCGGCGACGGCTACCGCCACCAGCACTTCAACCAGCACGCCGCTGCCCACCAGCACCCCTGTGCCGACGCCAACAGCGAACCCGACGGCTACCCCGCTGCCGACGGACACGCCCTTGCCCCCGCCGACGGACACACCACGACCGGCCCATACGCCTGTCCCGGCTCCCACACCGACCCCTATGCCTCCTCCCACGAACACCCCCGTCCCAGTCCCGTCCGTGGACTTTAAAGTCATCACACAGCGCATGTTAACCATAGAAGAAAATCAAGGGTGTAGAGGAATGCACGAGATTTTCATAAAAGTGATAGATATCAACGGTGCTACACTGGACGGCATTGTCGTTGGGGTGGATACCCCTACCGGAGAGCGGACGGAACTTGTAACTGGAGAGAAAGGGCCGGGGAAGACAGAGTTTCCAATGTACGGCGCGTATATCGTCCGAGTGCTGCGCGATGCGAATCGAGATTACACCAGTGAAGTCACCCGTTGGCTGGATTCCGGGCAGCCAACAGTGGAAGATCTTTGGAATGGTGGATTTGAACAAATCTGTAGTCTTCAATTTGGTCCTTAACAATTAGCCGAATCTGTG
>JBBIJG010000120.1:0-7343 GCA_037446095.1 Caldilineae bacterium | reverse complement strand
TACCCGCCCGCTCATGGCCAGGTATTTGAGGGTAGACAGGGCCGCATAAAGATAGGTGCGCTCGCCCACGGCCAGGGCGCGGGCGACGATCTCGTCCTTAGACACGCCCGCCTGGGCCGCCTCGGCTGCGGCCAGCACCATGAACCCCTGGCCCATGGAGAGGCTGCGCGAGTCCACCACTGTGATGTCGCGCCCGGGCAGCAGCTCGCGGGCGTTGACGGCCGCGCTGTAGGTGGCGCTGACCTCGCTGCTGACGCAGAAGCATAAGACCGCCTCCGCGCCCGCATCGAAAGCGGCCTGGTAGGCTTCGGCGAACTTGCCCGGCGCGGGGGCGGCAGTCGTCGGCAGCCTGCCTTCGCGGTCCACCCGTTCGAACAAGCGGGCATCGTCAATGTCCACGCCCGTCTCAAAGGTCTCCCGTCCAAAGTGGACGGTGATGGGCACTTGGCGGATGCCGTAGCGAGCGGCGACCTCGGCCGGCAGGCTGGAATCGGTATCGGTAATGATGGCAATGGATGACATAATCTCCTCCTTGTTCCCAAATGGCTGTGGCTTCAGGCTTCAGCACGGGCGAGTTGGGCCAGGCGCTCTGGGCCGATGGCTGCACGTAGAAAGCGTGAAGCGTTCAGGATCTCCACGCCGAGCAGTTGTCCCTCCTCGTCTAGCTCCACATTGAGCCCTTCGGCTACCTCCACAAACCTCTCTTCCTCTCCCTCCCGCACCAGGAAATAGAGCACATCGCTTTGGGGGTCGTAGTGAACGGTTGGTCTATTCATAGGTCCACCTCCCTGCGAGCACTCGCTCGCTGATCTGACGGCTTTCGATAGGATGTATAGTCATAATCTCCACGTAGTCAGGAAACTCGTCGTAGGCGATCATCATCTTTCTGCGGCGACGATGGTAGGTCACAGACATTACAGCGACATGGCGGAAGGTAGCGTGGTTGTAATAGCGTTCCTCTGCCTCGCGATAAATGCGTTCAGGCATCTCGGCAGGAATTCGTCTCACTCGCAGACGGGGTTTGAGATGGTCAGTGTAGACGACGTGCACGCTTCTTCTCCAGCATGTCTACCTGGCTGGCGTGGGCCAGCGAGGCCTGCATCAGGTCATGCAAGTCTTCCTGCTCCAGGCATCGCTCACGTCCACGGCTGTGCGTTGGCCGTAGCGCTCCTTCAAAAAGGTGAAAGTCATACACCTCAGCCACCTTTTCGGGTGGCAAGGTAGACAATGCCTCAAGGATTTCTCTAGCTTGTGTGCGTGCCATCACCGGTGTCCCTCCTTGGGTATCTCCACGGCGGTCACGCTGATTGCTTCCAACTCAGGCAAAGATTCGCCGTCAGCCAGCCTATCTTCGATGTGCAGCCCGACGGCGTCCCGGATGTTCTCCAGAGCCTCTTCGTAGGGTATCTGCCTCCAAGCTAGTCAATTTACCGATACACCTCTCGGCGGTGAGCTACCCGGCTGATGACCACCTTCTGGTTGTCGTCATCAACGAGGTAGACGATCCGGTAATCCCCTATCCGCAGCCGATACAAGTCCTCTTCCGCTACCAGCTTCCGGCAGGCAGCGGGCCGGGGCTCTGTAGCCAACGCAGTTACCTTTGCCAGCACTCGACCCCGAACCTGGGTGGGAAGGTGACGTATCTGCTTGGCCACCGATTTGGGGACAACGACTTCATACATCGGTGTCCTCTGACTCAGCCAATTCGCCCCGAAGCTCGTCTAATTTGACGTATTCGCCAGTCTCATACTCCATCCAGGCTTCTCGAATCTCAGCCATGATGCGAGGATTGGCCAGCATCAACTCATCCTCGTACTCGGCCAGCTTCTCGTCCAGCCACAGGCGCAAGCGCAGCATATCCTGGGGCTGCAATTGCTCCATAAGTCCGATGAGTGCGGAGAAAGGCACCTTGAGCTGAATGTCTCTTTCATCTATCCTCATAATCCCATCCCCTTTCTTAACACGAGGCTGTGAAATCACTACGCTTCCTACCTATTAAAAAACATCCCGCCACCTACCCCCTGCCGCCTCGTACATCCTCCCCAACCGCTCCGGGATTTCGCTGAAATCCGACACCCACAGCACGCGCGTGCCCAAACGCTTCAGAGAGGCTTCGGTCAGATGGTTGATTTCTGGCGTGACCCAGTCTGGCAGGACGGCGAAATGGCGGATGATTTCCCGCTCGTCGGGCTGGGAGATGCCTTCCCTGGCAAAGCTGTGCTCCCGCTCTGTCTTCGAATAGTGGAGCAGCCGCCGGATGTTGTCGTCGGTCATGGACAGACCAATGAAGAGACAAGAATGCTCGCGCAGAAGGTAAAGGAAGGTGTAGTTGAAAAGGCTGTTGGGCTGATTAAAGAAATCAAAGTACTCCTGCTCTGTGAAAACCAGGACATCCGGAGCCTCCTTGGTGCGATCCCCGCTGTACCTGTCGAATCGCAGGTAGCCGTGCATATGATACGCATTGATCTTGCCAGGCATGGCTCCGGCAGAAGAGCGCTCGACCGTCCGCAGGAGACGTTTCATGTAGCGAGCAACGACGTAAGCTTCCAGCACGGCGTCTAGATTGAAGCTGACCACCGCATGGATCAGAGGATTGGGAGAATAGATCTTTCTATTGTTCTCATCTCTCCGGGCACGCGCGCACAGACTGGCGACGGCTCTCAGAGTCGGATTGCATTCCCTGATGTAGCTAATGAACTCACTACGATTGTACTTGTCCACTCCTCCCGGGAAGAAAGGAAAATCCTTGTAGAGTTCCTGGCGTATCAGCTCGGAGTATTCGGCGCCCTCAGGACGCACATTTTCTACCACACTGGCGATGGCCGGGAGAGTGTAGCCGCTGTCCCTCAACTGCCGATAAAGGGAGGGCCCCTCTTCTCCAAAGTATCTTGTCATAAGCCGCTTCAGCAATGTCTCCCAGTTCGGCAGCCCACAGCCCACAGATACCCCAGCACCGAGGGCCAGTATGAGTCCCTTCGTCCGGTAGGTTTCTTCTAACTGTCTCCAACTCTTATCGCTCGGCACGTTTTCTCCCCTACGAACTTGTGACGAACAGGTGAATCTCACGAATGTCGCCCGCCCATTTCGACAAAATTCGTGCGTGTTTCAAGGTCGTTGGATCACCGCAATCTGGACCTGAGCACCTGCCAGTGTGCTCTCACTCGCTCTGCCCGCAGCGGCCGCTTGTGCCCCACCAACCACTTCAGGGATTCCAGGACAAGTTGGTAGGCATAGGTAGCCAGAAGGAAGAGACGCAGGACCTCCGCCGGCCAACGCCCGTGATGCTTGCGGAAGTAGAGGACCTTGCTGCGCTGAAATTGAATGTGTTGCAAGGCTTTCACCTGCTCGCTGGACCTGGCTTCGTGGTGGATGACCTGAGCCGTGGGCAGATAGACCACCTGCCAGCCGCGTTCTTTGAAGCGGCGGCACCAATCCATTTCCTCGGAGTACATGAAGAAGGCTTCGTCCAGCAGGCCGACCTGCTCGATAGCCTGGCGGCGGGCCAGGAGGCAGGCCCCCACTACCCAGTCCACCTCCTGCACTTCGTCGTCCCTCCGGTCACGGACGTAGTAGCGGCGCAGGACCCGGTTGTGGGGGAACCACTGCTGGAGGACGGTGCTCTCCAGGAAAGCCGTGGCCATGGTTGGGAAGCGACGCCGCGAAGATTGCACGCTGCCATCAGGGTACAGCAACTGGGGTCCTAAGGCCCCCACCTGGGGATGGGCGTCCATGTAGCAGACCATCGTGGTCAGGGCGTCGTCCACCACTTCGGTGTCCGGGTTCAGCAGGAGCACGTAACGCCCCTGGCTCTGGGCGATGGCCTGATTGTTGCCTCTGGTGAAGCCCAGGTTCTCGGCGTTGGCGATCAGATGCACCTGGGGAAAGTCCTCACGGACCATGGCCACGCTGCCGTCGCTGGAGGCGTTGTCCACAACAATGACCTCCAACTCAAGGCTGTCTCCCGTGGTCCGATAGACCGAGCTCAGGCACTGCCGCAGCAGTTCTCGCACGTTCCAGTTGACGATGACGATGGATAAATCCAATGTCCCCCGCCCTCTCAAACGTGACAGGCCAGGCTTTGTCAAGGGTTATTGTGAGGTATAGCAATGATTGGGCCATCCCCTCACCAGCGTCGCTCCACCACATAGTCGGCCAGGTCCAACATGGCCTGGCGATACCGGTTGTGAGGCAGTATCTGCAAGGACTCCCGGCTGCGTTGGGCAAAGGTCCTGGCTTCATCCAAGGCCGACTCCACCGCTCCCGATTCTCTGATAGCCGCTACGATAGCCTTGACTTCTTCTTCTCTGGAGTCGTGGAGCACTTTGAGCAGCGCCTCATCTGCGGGGTGCGCCTCGTGGAAATAAAGTGCCGGCAGGGTGACGATGCCCTGGCGCAGGTCGCTGCCCACGGGCTTGCCCAACTCCCCTTCGTCACCTACAAAGTCCAGCACGTCATCAACGATCTGGAAAGCCATGCCCAGGGTGCGGCCGTACTCGCGCAGGGCCTGGACCTCTGGCTCTGGCGCTCCACTCAGCACCGCCCCGGCTTCTGTTGAAGCGGCGAAAAGGGAAGCGGTCTTGCTGTAGATGCGCTGATAGTACTCCTCCCGGGTGGGAAAACGCCCCCGGCTGTTAAAGATCTGCTTCAGTTCCCCGCTGCAAATGGTCATCAGGCTCTGGGCGAAGATAGACATCACCCGCACGTTCTCCGTTTCTGCGGCCAGGCCTGCCGCCCAGGCAAAAAGGAAATCGCCGGTCAGGACCGTTGTCCCATTGTTCCAGGTCGCATTGAGGGTAGGGTTACCTCGCCGGACGAGGGAGTTATCTATCATATCGTCGTGAACGAGGGTAGCCGTATGCAACATCTCCACTGAAGCGGCCAGGGAGATGACTTTCTCTGGATCGGTGGGGTGGAATTTGGTTGAGAGCAATACCAAAGCTGGCCGCAGGCGTTTCCCTCCGCTTTGCAAAAGGTAATCCAGCACTGTCGCCAGATGCTCATATTCGACCCGGCTGATCTGGCGCATCTTCTGCTCCACGCGTTGCAACTCTTCCTGGATTGGGTCAAGAATGGAGATGGTCTTCAAGTCCTTTCCTTTCATTGTCATTGATAAATCCTCGAGGCGATGCCAGGCCAAAGAGCGCCTGGGCATTTGCCGTCGTCGTACGGGCCACCTGTTCCAGGGGTATCCCTTTTATCTGGGCGATGGCCTCCGCCACCAGCCTGACGTAAGCTGGCTCGTTGCGCTTCCCCCGGTGGGGATGAGGGGTGAGATAGGGGCAATCGGTTTCGATCACCAGTCGTTCCAGGGGCAGGGCGCGTACCAACTCCGGCAGGCGGCGGGCGTTGGTGAAAGTAACCGGGCCGGCGATGGAGATGTAGAAGCCCATCTCGATGGCCCGACGGGCCATGGCCAGATCACCGGAGAAACAGTGCATGACGCCGACTGGCTGATGGCCCTCCTGGACCCACTGGCGGAGGATGTCCATCACATCCTGGTGGGCTTCGCGGTCGTGGACGATGATGGGCTTGCCTGCTTCCCTGGCCAGAGTCAGTTGCTGCTGAAAGGCCTGGCGCTGAACCGGCCGGGGCGACAGGTCACGATAGTAGTCCAGCCCGATCTCGCCGATGGCCACCACTTTTGGGTGTTGAGCCAGGGCCCGCAGCTCGGCCAGAACGCCGTCGTTTAGAGTTTTCGCCTCGTGGGGGTGAATCCCCACCGCAGCGTAGACCTGGGAGTAGCACTCGGCCAGGGCCACCCCGGCCTGGCTGGCCTCCAGCCCGGCCCCGGCGTTGACAATGATTTCCACCCCGGTCTCCTGAGCGCGGGCGAGCACCTCCTGGCGGTCGGCATCGAATTCGGAAAAGTCGAGGTGGGCGTGGGTGTCAATCAACATTATCCGCTTTCCCATTCCTCCCCGATTTCAGGGTACTTGGCGAACTTGTCTCGGAAGAGGGCTATGATCTCGTCCAGGCGCTCCTGGGTCTTGGCCTCGAAGCGCAAGACCAGCACGGGGAGGTTAGAGGAGGCCCGGACCAGGCCCCACCCGTCGCCAAAGTTCACCCTCGCTCCGTTGATGTCATTGACCTCGTATCCCTCCGCCTTGAATTCCTGGGTCAGTCTCTCGACCACATCATACTTGACTTCACCCGCACAAGCGACCTGCAAAGCGGGTGTGGACACGTAGTACGGGGTGGCAGCAATGACCTCGGACATCGTGCCCGCCTGGTGTGAAAGATACTCCGTCACCTTTAGCGCAGCAAAGACACCATCGTCAAACCCATAGTAATCCGGCTGACTGATGAATATGTGGCCGCTCATCTCCCCGCCCAGCGCTGCCTGCTCCTCTTGCACTTTTTTCTTGATGTAGGAATGTCCGGTTTTCCACATAATAGGGATGCCACCGTGGGCCTCAATGTCTTCCGGCAGAGCCTGAGAGCACTTGACGTCAAACACGATCTTCGCCCCAGGGTGCTTTTCCAGAACCTGGCGCGAGAGGAGGATGAGAAAACGGTCGGGCCAGACGATCTGCCCCCGTTCGTCGGTGATTCCCAGTCGGTCACCGTCGCCGTCAATAGCCACGCCAATGTCCGCTCTTGTTTCGACGACTTTCCGCCCCGTGTCTTCCATCATCTCTACCAATGAGGGGTTGGGGAAATAGACAGGAAAGTCCCAATCCAGGTTACAGTGCAGTTCGACGACCTCGCAGCCTGCCTGACGCAGGATAGCCGGCACGAAAGCCCCGGCGGTTCCATTCCCCGTGTTGACGACAACCTTCATAGGACGCGCCATCTTGATACGCTTCAACAGGTCTGCCGTATAGTGCTCTGTAAAATCGTCGGGTTGGATGATGCCCTTTCCAGAGCTAAAGTCCTCGCTGACGGTCAGCTCGTATAATTCTTTCATCTCCTCAGGCCCAAGGGTATAGGAATAACCAAGAGCCATTTTCAGCCCGCTCCATCCACTGGGATTGTGGGAGGCCGTGACCATAAGGCCGCCTTCGGTCTGGTAGTGATATTGGGCCGAATACATCATCGGAGTCAAGATCATACCCAGGCTGATCGCATTGACCCCTGTAGACACGAGCCCTGCCATCGCCGCCTGGGTCAATCTCTCGGAGGATTCCCGGTAATCGTGGCCAACTACCGCCGACTCGATGCCCCTGCGTCGAAGCATCGTCCCGTAGGCCTGGCCCAGGATTCGGACAGTATCCTCGTTCAACTCCTTGTCGTTTACCCGGCCGCGAAGGTCATATTCGCGGAACATGGTACGTTCCAGGTTTGCCATTGGTGGACTCCTTTCATCGAGCAAAATCGTCACGAGGGACAAAGGCGTCCTCACC
>JBBIJG010000119.1:0-7430 GCA_037446095.1 Caldilineae bacterium | reverse complement strand
CTTCCTCGATTTGTTTTCAGCAAATTGTGCCACATCACTTGGTCGCAATCTACCGCACGATGAAACCGTCAATGGCTGCGCCCTTGCTCAGGGCTGTGATCTGCACGCGGTGCTCTCTGTCCGCCAGGTTGCGGGTGATGGGCACCTGCACTCCGAACTCCGGCGCGGGGTTGCGAAGCTCGATCTCAATGGGCGGGCGGTCGTCAACGACCACCTGCAATGTGCCCGCCTCCTCGCTGTTGACCACCACTAAAGTCAGCTCGGTGCCACGAAAAGCAAAAGATAGCCTCGCCTCGGCCTCCTCGCTCCGCCGATAAGCTCCCAACACTGCCTGGTCGTCGGGCACTGTGCTCCACTTACCCCCCCACTGTACCGCCCAGTGATCCTCCTGGTGATAGCCAGGATACATCACCGGCGACTGGTTGGCGTACTCCTTCACGGCGCTGTACACGGGCAGCGGGGTGAAATCGGGCTCGACCATGCGGAAGTAGTATTCGGGCCGGTCCTTTTCCAGCTCGGTGGGCCGCTTGAAGAACCAAAAGTTGACCACCCCTACCCAGGGCCACTCTTCCTGGATACGCTGATAGGCCTGGACGACATAGCGGGCTTGTTGCTCCTCGGTGACCCGCCCATAGGGTGCACCGGCCGGGAAACCCTCGGGCACGGCGTTCCAGTTCATCTCCGAGAGCCAGATGGGCTTGTGCTCATCACCGTTGCGGACCATGATGTCACGGATGTACAAAGGGCGGGAGAAATTGAGAACCCGAGGCTGCATACGCCGGTCCGTTGGACCAGACCACAGGCCGTAGCCCTGCATAGCCAGGATGTCGAAATAATCCCTGGCCCCGGCATGATACATTCGCTGTAGGAAGATGAAATCATTGAGCCCGTGCGGATAATAGTCTAACTCGATGGTAGAAGCCAGGGCCCCGCAGATGATGACCGCTTCGGGGTCAGCCTCCTTGGCCCGGATATAGCCCACCTTGAGGAGTTCTGTGTAGGCCTCGGGGTCCACCGGCTGCTCCCCCCATTCGGGGTAGATGTTGGGTTCATTCCAGATCTGGTAGTATTTGATGCGCCCTTTGTAGCGGCTGACAACCGCATAGACGAAATCCCCATAGTCGGCATAGTTGTCTGGGGGAGCCAGGGTGCCCAGGTCATCGCCTGCAGCTCGCGACCAGGCCGGGGGGTTGCTCAGACGGGCGATGATGCCCAGGCCATATTTCTCCGCCAGCTCAACGATGTGGTCATACTTTTCCCAGGCAGAGCGATAGGGCTCGTGACGGCGGTCCTCGAAATCCCCTTTGCCATGGATTTCAATGTCCTCCCAGGGGAACTCTTGTCGGAGCCAACAGAAGCCGGCCGTTTTGATCATCTGCAAGGCGCGTTCCCTCTTCTCCGGCTCTACCTCCTGCTCCAGGAAAGTATTGACCCCAAAGGGGCAAAGACCCGTGTGAGCCACAGGAACATAAGGACGGAGCTCGACCTGCCGCCGGGTGAGGTCAAACAGCAACTGGACCAGGCCCTTGGCCTGCGGCAGAGGTTTCTCCTCGCCCGTCCAGTTGAAGAGAACTCGAGAGACAGAATCCCGGAAGATGAAAAGGGTGAGTCCCCCAATGATGACGAGGAAAATCAGTCCGGCCAGAATCCATCTTGGCCAATGCCCCATCGGCGAAACAGGCTCTCTCCCATCGCCTTCGCTCATCCCATCCTCCCCCCATATTCTATACACTTTTTGGTCTAAAGTAAAGTTTGTAGCCTCATTCAACAGCTCAAGCGCTACGTGGCCCAACCTGGACGATTATACCAATCCGGCTTCCGGGATGGTTCATTTTTCCGCCTGACATAGGTTTACACTCTCCGTCTTTTGCCTTCGCCACTGCCCGCTGAAGTGAGCCATTCCAGGGCGATTTATCGCCCTTTGCTCGCTTAGCCCGACGCTTTATCGTCAGGCCTGAAAGCTTCCATATTCTGCTCCAATATGGTATAATCAGTGAAGAATTTGGGCTCTGGCGTCCAGGCGCAAGCCTGCCTGTAGGGCCGCTTCAGGCCGTGCTTCTACGGATAATCAGGCAGATACGGGAGGGCTGGGTGGAAGAGCAAGGAATACCCTACGAGCGCTTGTTGCGACAGGGTGGAGATCGAATGCTCCGCGAGGCAAGTGCTTACTTTGCCGGCAGAGGACAACTGCACAACGCTCTGCAGCGATTGATACAAAGATTGAACGAGGAAGGAATCCCCTATGCCCTGCTGGGAGGACTTGCCCTGGCCCAGCATGGGTATCCACGACTGACAGAGGGCATTGACTTACTTTTGACGCCCTATGGTTGGAGTGTTTCCGCCAGCGGCTGGTGGGGCGGGGATACCGGCCAGCCTTTAGCGGAGCCGAGAAAACATTCCACGACACCGAGACAGGTGTGCGCATCGAAATCGTGACCACGGGGGAATATCCGGGCGATGGGCTGCCCAAACCGGTGGCTTTCCCAGATCCGACGACCCCAGGGGTGACAGTAGAAAGGGAAGGTATCTGTGTCGTGACGTTGGAGAAGCTGATCGAGTTGAAGCTGGCGTCGGGAATAAGTGCTTCCCACCGCCTGCGGGACTTGGCCGATGTGCAGGACCTAATCGCCCGCCTGGGGCTCCCCCTGGCGCTGGCAGACCAATTGGACTCCTCAGTCCAGGCGGCATATCGGGATTTGTGGGAAAAATCCGGCGCAGGCAGGCTGACAGATTGGCGAGAACAGTGAGGCAATCCGCCCCTGGGCTGACAGTTTACCTGGGTTAAAGCACAAGCCGGACGAGAAATCCCGTCCGGCCGTATTTGCCCCTCGGTCGTGGGGAGTGCTCAGCCCAGGTATTCTCGTTGCCACACCTCCTCGCTGAGTGCGGACAAGGCTTCATCGTAAGCTGCCAGCCCGGCATCGTAATGGCTGTCGCTCAAAGCGTGAGCTGCGGCTTCGTCTTCCGGCTCAGCATGATGCCGGTCAATCATGGCCCGCGCTTCCAGGTGATGGTCCTTGAAGGGGCAGGGCATCAACCAATTGCCAGGGCCCTTGTCCTCCTCCCGTCCGTGGGCGTATTCTATCTGCCAGCGACGGATCGCGGCGAAGAAAGGATGAGCCCAGGCATCGGTCAAGGTCCCGCCCTGGGCGTAGACCTCCTTGATGTTTACCGCCGCATAAGGGAAGAAGACACAGGGCATCACCTTGCCGTTCCAATCAATGTAGAGGTATCCTCCCTCCCGACCGGCAGAGATACAACCATCGGACACCGTACCAAAAGTCCAGAAATCCGGCAGAAGAATCTGACGTTCTTTGACCACCTCCCAGGTCCGACGCCACATCCACATCCGCTGTTGGGGGGTGGGCATCAGACTGATGTCATGGCTCCGCCCGATGGGGGTGAACTGAAAGATCCAGCCATAGTCGGCACCCTGTTCATCGAAGAAGAAATCGAGGAACTCGTCGGAGAGGATCTCTTCACAGTTCTCGCGCGTGGCCGTGATGGAGATGCCAAAAGGCACCCCCGACTCCCGGAGGTTGGCCATGGCCGCCAGAACCCGATCAAAGACACCCTCACCTCGACGGGCATCGGTGCGTGCTCGCATCCCCTCGACAGAGATGGCCGGAGTGATGTTGCCGGCCTCGGCCATCCGATGGGCTACCTCCCCGTTGATCAGAGTGCCGTTGGTATACATCAGGAACATGCAGTCATTGTGGCGCTCGACCGCATCCAGCACCCCTTTGCCCTCAGAGCGATAGGCCAAAGGTTCACCGCCAGAGAAGACAAAGAAGCGCGCCCCCCACTGCTCTTTGGCCTCCCAGATGATGCGGTCGAGGATAGCCCAATCCAGCTTGGTCGGATCAGGGCCGGAATCCGCATAGCAGCCCTGACAATGCAGGTTGCAGCCCTTGTAAGGACTGAGCACCAGGAACCCAGGGGGAAGTTGCCCGTACTTGGCCGCAAAGGCTTGGGTCGCCGCGGTACTCGGACTCTGGAATAGGTAATCCAGAAGGAATTTGCAGAAGCGGCCGTCTGTCCAGGCCGGGGACAGATTGCCCCTTTCCATCGCCCGATCAATGGTACCCAGAATGGCCGATAAAATAGCCCGCTTATCCTCCTGCACCTGACGGGGACGGCGGGTATCCATCTCGGCGATCTTGGCTCCCAGACCCCGCTCCAGACGTCGGATAAGGAACCTGCGAATCCGGTGGCTGCGTAACAGCCGGGCTGAGACCTTAACGACCGCGTCGCGGCTCTCACCGCTCAAGACCGCTTGAACCACTTGTTCAGCATTCATCATACACCTCCTTGAAATAGATGGCCAAAGGGCCAGATGGCAGCTCATTCCAATGTCGGTGTTGAGGCTGTCCAGTTGTTCAAGGGGAGAAGGCCATCTGAGGCCCTTCGATTTGGGCTTTATTTTACCAAAAATTCCAAAAAAAAGCAAGCTGAGCGAAAAAAGTGAGATTGCTGCGCTTTCGGCTCGCAATGACAACCTGAACAGTTACAGAGGAGGATAAATCCCATGAGCTGGGCAGAGATCGTCTTTGAGCGATTTAAAGCCAACCAGTTGAAGGTGATATGCTACGTACCCGACAGTGTGCTGGCTCCCCTCATCGCCCGGACCGAGGCCGATCCTTTTTTCACCGTGGTCCCCCTAACCCGCGAGGAAGAAGGAGTGGGGGTGCTGACCGGTGCTTACCTGGGCGGCTGGCGGGGCGTATTGATGATGCAGGTCTCGGGCCTGGGCAACAGTGTCAACGCCCTGGCTTCGCTGGCCATCCCCTACCAGATTCCTTTCCTGATGCTCATCAGCCAGCGGGGTGAGTTAGGGGAGTTCAATCCAGCCCAAATTGCCATGGGCCGGGCGGCCCGGCCGGTTTTAGATGCCCTGGATATTCAGCACTTTACCCTGCGCCGGGTTGACGAGGTGGCGACTCTGATGGATGGCGCCATCAAGACGGCTTATACCGCCCGGCGGCCGGTGGCTCTGTTCCTTTCGACAGAGATGGTGGGGTGGAAGGAGGAGAAATGAACCGATTGGAGGCAACGCAACACTTGGTGCGCCGGGCGCCGCAGGCGCTGATTGTTGCCGGACCAGGCAACGCCAAGTTCGACCTGGCCGCTACCGGCGACAGACCGCAGCACTTCTACATCTGGAACAGCCTGGGGCTGGCTCCGTCCGTTGGGTTGGGATTGGCCCTGGCCCAGCCGCAGCAACAGGTCATCGTCCTGGACGGTGACGGTGGTACGCTGATGAATCCCGGTGCGCTGGTGACCACGGCCCGTCTGGCCCCACCCAACTTGCTACATATTGTGTGGGACAACGGCCAATACCAGTTGACCGGCGGTCAGCCTACCGCTACCGCCACGGTCACCGACCTGGCAGCTATGGGCCGCGGAGCGGGCCTCCAGTACGTGGCAGCCGTGACCACCTTGCGCGAATTCAAGGCCGGATTGGAGACCTGGCTGACGGAGCCAGGCCCCTGGCTGGTGATAGCCAAAATAGATGACAGCCCGGCCCCCGCCCGTCCACCCAAAGACCCGGTGTGGATCAAATTGCGGTTCATGGAAACAGTTTGCTCATTAGGAAAAGTTGGGGTAAAATAAAGAAGAGGACCCGCTCCTCCCCAAAGTAAACAACCCCTGATTTTCTAAATAGCAAAGGAGAGGCACGATGTTAAAAGCAAGATGGCGGGGGTATGAGATTGACTCTTCAGAGGCAGCTTACGAGATACCGGTCCAACGGCCGGAGGAATTGGGCACCCTGGTGTACAATTTCCTGAATTCAGGCTATTTCGTCAAGTCCTACTACTCCCTCTTCGAGGAGCCCCTGGAACGCCTGCGTGACTTCATCAAAGAGCATGGTGAGCTGAAGGATGCACTGACGGCCAAAGCCCTGGAGCAACTAGACAAGCAGATTGCCAAGTTCAATCCCAACAGTTGGCGGGCCCCACGCATCGGTGTGCGGACTATTGAACCCATCCTGAATTACGTGGGCACGCATCGCCAGGCCCTCCTTGAGGCCCAGGTCTTCCGCTTCGAGCTGACAGAGGAGCAGAAAGAAATGTACGAGGATTACGAGTACGAGTTCGAGGTAGGCCAGGAGGTTCACGAGTCGGAGTTTTACTCGGAGGACGAGATTCCTCTGGACGGGACGGTTCTCTACCTGGGCTGCTATTTTGTGAAAGCCAGCCAATTGCCTCCGGCAGAACAGAAGAAAGTCCGACGCATTGCCCATAGGGCGGGGAAGAGGATGGACACGTTCGGGGAGCCGATGTTCAGAGAAAGTTGGGCCGACATCTTCGAAGATGACCTGGAACGTTCGATGAATGTTACCCTGCGGGTGCGCCTGAACCCCGATGCCACTTTCAGCATCACCGGCCGTTGGAGGGAAGATGGGCAATTTCTTTACGACTATTACGCCTATTTGCTAGACCAGGCTGCTGAAAAAGCCCAGGTCCAGATTGGCACGTACGTCCTGTGATGACTGCCCTGTCCCCCCATACCATCATCCGTCCCGAACCAGACGGTGCATTACTTTTCCAGCAGGAGACGGCTGAGACGGCCCTGTTAGACCTGGAGGGCCTGGACGCGCTCTACTTTTTGCTCCGAGGTGACCTCCGGGAGTATCCTATTGGCTTTGTCAGGTACCTGCATGACCGACAGTTTGTCGTGCCTGGCCCCTCTGATGACACCCTGGAAAAGGTGGAACGGGTGCGCGATGTAGCCCGGCAGACCACCGCCCCACCCCGCTCCCTGGCTGCGCCGGAGACCATCCACTTCTCGGTGACCGGCCGTTGTGATCAGGCCTGCGCCGGCTGTTTCTATTCGGCCCGACCGGGGTCGGACGTAGCCGCCCGGGATGCTTCCTGGTCCCTGTTCGAGAGGACGGTCCTGGAAGCGGAGAAGGCCCAGGTCTTTCAGCTCGCTCTGGGCGGCGGGGAGCCTCTGCTGCACCCTCGCCTGGTGGATATGGTACGCCTGGCCCGGGAGCACTGCATCGTGCCCAACTTGACCACCAACGGTAATCTCCTGAGCCGGGAAATGGCTTACGAGCTAAAGAGAGCCGGCCTGGGTCAGGCCCAAATTTCCCTCAACGGGGCCGACGAGGCCGTCAATGCTCAGACCCGTCCCAATTTTGCGGCTACAATGCAGGCCATTGAGAATTGCCGGACGGCAGGACTGCGCTGGGGCCTCAATTTCCTGATAACGCGGAGCAATGTCACCACCCTGGAGGCGGTGATCGAACTAGGACATAGCCTGGGCGCAGCCTCGATCAATATCCTGCGCCCCAAGCCTCCTACGACTCAGGGAGACTGGCTGGCGAAGGAATCGCCGGACGGAGCCGGGTATCGAGCGGTACAAAAAGTGCTGCGCCAGATCGCCGACAAGTTCCCAACCCGCCTTACCCTTGATGCTTCCCT
>JBBIJG010000118.1:3301-7449 GCA_037446095.1 Caldilineae bacterium | reverse complement strand
CCATTTTGCCAGTATCAATCCACCACCCCTCATGGATGTAAGGGTAGACTTTATAGCCTTTATCCACCAGGTATTGGATGGCATCTGTGATTTCTAATTCACCGCGCCAGGAGGGGGTGATGGCGTTGACAGCCTCAAAGACATGGTGGTCGAACATGTAGATGCCTACCAGAGCCAGGTTGCTTTTGGGTTGGCGGGGCTTTTCCACCAGGCGCACGATACGGCCGTCTTCCAGCTCCGCCACACCGAACTGCTCAGGATGCGAGACACGGGTGAGAACGATCTGGCAGTTGTAATCGCTGTCTTGGAATTGCCGCACCAGAGCAGTGATGCCGCCTTCGATCACGTTGTCACCCAGGAACATGATAAACCGTTCATTGCCCAGGAAGTTCTGAGAGATCTTGACGGCGTGAGCCAGTCCCAGGGGGGCTTCCTGGGGAATATAAGTGATTTTAGCTCCCCAGCGCGAACCATCCCTCACGGCATTTTTGATTTCCTCTGCCGTGTCGCCCACGACCACGCCAATTTCAGTGATGCCTGCTTCGACAAGTGCCTCAATGACCCGGAAGAGGACCGGTTTATTGGCCACCGGCACCAACTGTTTGGCGCTGGTATAGGTAATGGGATAGAGGCGAGTGCCTTTGCCGCCACTGAGCACCAAACCTTTCACAAAGCTTACCCCCCTTTCATCACATTTGGCCAAGTATTATAGCATTACCTGGCCTAGAATTCAACTCTGACCTCCCCCTTTGTCTTTGCTTTCTGGCCAAAATGTGGTAAGATTAAATACCATGATGGTCGTTGTACTGGGCGTCATTGTCGTATTCCTGTTGACAGGTATCGTTTTGCTCATGGGAGCCATCAGCCTGCGGGGAGTGAACCAACTCCTCCGTCGTCGGACCCCTGATGCTCCCGGCGACCCGGCCCGGTATGGGTTGACTTACGAAGAAGTGACTTTCCTCAGCCGGGATGGGTTGACCCTGCGGGGGTGGTTCATCCCCGCGCCGGAAGCCAGAGGGACGGTCGTTTTCTGCCATGGCCATGCGGGCAGCATGGACCCTGATCTCAGATATGCACCTGCCTTCCACAAGCGAGGCTACAACGTCCTGATGTTCGACTTCCGGGGCCACGGCCGAAGCGAAGGGCAATACGTCTCCATGGGCTGCTATGAACGACAGGATCTGCTGGGAGCGGTGGATTACCTGCAGAGCCGGGGCATTGACCGCGTAGGGGTGCTGGGTTTCTCCATGGGTGGTGCCGTAGCTATGGCTACTGCCCCCCACACTGAGGCCATCCGGGCCGTGGTCAGCGATGGCGGCTTTGCTCGTCTCTCGGACGCTGTCGCCGCCGGGGTACGGACGCGGGGCCTGCCAGGCTTTCTGGCCTCCCTGGTGGGGCACCTCATCGTATGGCTGATGGGCCTGCGCCTGGGCTGTTCCCCAAGGGAGGCCGATCCCATCCGTTGGGTAGGCCGGATCACGCCACGGGCTCTGTTCCTCATCCACGGGGCTCTGGACCCATTTATCACTCTCGAACAGGTCCGGGAACTCTACGCAGCAGCCGGCGAACCCAAAGAAATCTGGATCGTGCCGGACGCCGGACACCGGGAAGCGGACCGACGTTACCCTGAAGAATACCGCCACCGTGTACTGGCTTTCTTCGATCGGTGGCTGATGGAGAAGGGGGGAGAAAATGGAGCACAGAGGATGGGAGAGGAGACTCGATGAACTTCAATTGAGCCATGGAGTCGAGGCTTTAGCCGGAGAGTGCCCCCTAAAGGCTCCCCTCCGGGCGAGCCTTTGCGGTGTACTGAGACCGAAGGTCTTTATCACCCTGGTGGTGCTGTCCCTGGTGGGGGCTGTGTCCTGCGGCCCCGCTTCCAAAAGGGGGCCGGTGGAATTAACCTACACCGCCCCGGTGGAGGTCAGCATCAAAGCCGGGGAAAACCTGCCCGGTACTGGCCTCCGTTACATAGGCCAGACCGAAAAAGGGGCTGAGGTCCTCATCGCCGGCCAACACGCCTTCAAACAAAAGGGAGACTCGCTGGACTGGAAAGGGGAGCCCGTCGAAGGTGTGTCGGTGGACCTCTCGTTGCGCACGTTATGGTTCACGAAAGAGACTCTGCATCTGGTGGGGACGGGGAAGGTCGTTGTGCGGCAGCCCGAGCCTCAGCCCGCGTTCATCCAGACCGATTGGCCTCTGAAATTCACCAATGCCCCGGTGCTCTATGGCGTGGCCCGCAACGAGTACATCCCCGGCACCACCATTGAGTATCTGGGCAAGGAGGAGCAGGGGGCTCATCTGGGCGGTGTTGACGGCTATCCCTACCGCAAGGGAGCTGATTCCATCCTCTGGGAAGGCAAGCTCAAGGAGAAAGTCTACCTGCGGTTGAACGTGCGCGTGCTGTACATCGGCGAGAACTCGCTGCGTGTTGGTGGCACAGCCGACATCTGGATTGCGCCTTAACCCCCCTGCCTCTGCCGGACTTCCCCCGGCGATTCAACAGGCCAATTGAAATGAGGAGGCACTTGGGTTGCAAATCCAAGCTGGCGGTTGAAACCGCGTCTGAGGGGGCGCTGTCACGCCGGCCGACCACCTGGGCGGTCGGGTTGGGGCGCCCCCACAGGTAGACGCTCGGCCAAAGGCCTTCTAGGCGCGACCTCGGTCGCCAGCCTGTAGGTGTAACCGAAAGGGCATTGCACCTTTCCTGACCCTCCCTGCTGCTATCTGCGGCGGTAGTATTTTTTAAGGAGGGGAGGCCCTATGAAAGCGGTCGTCATGGCGGGTGGAGAGGGCTCCAGATTACGCCCTCTGACGATAGGACGTCCCAAGCCGATGGTGCCCATCGTCAACAAGCCGTGCATGGCCCACATTCTGGACCTGCTGAAGCGGCACGGCATCACCGAGGTGGTCGTCACCGTCCAATACCTGGCCAATGTGATACAAGACTACTTTGGCGATGGCCATGAGATCGGCATGAACATCTGTTATTCGGTCGAAGAGGTGCCCCTGGGCACGGCCGGCAGCGTGAAGGAAGCTCAGGAACACCTGGGAGAGACCTTCATCGTCATCAGCGGCGACGCGGTAACCGACTTCGATCTCCCGCAAATCATCGCCTTCCATCGCCAGAAAGGAGCCCTGGCCACCCTGACCCTCTACCGCGTGCCCAACCCTTTAGAGTACGGGGTGATCATTACCAACGAGGAAGGGCGCATCCAACAGTTTCTGGAGAAACCCAGTTGGGGCGAGGTCATATCCGACACGGTGAACACCGGCATCTATGTCCTGGAGCCCGAGGTCTTGACCTATTTTGAGAAAGGCGTCCCCTTTGATTTCAGCAAGAACCTATTCCCTATGATTTTGGAGCGTGGTGGCCCCCTCTACGGTTACGTAGCCTCGGGTTACTGGTGCGATGTGGGCGATATTGGAGAGTACAGGCGGGCCAGCAGCGAGGTGCTGGAGGGGAAAGTCCGACTGGCCGAACTGGGTCAGCCCTTTGGCGGCAACATCTGGTGCGGCGAAGGCGTTGAGATTGCTCCCGATGCCCAGCTTTACGGTCCTATCTATTTGGGAAACGAGGTCAAGATCAAAAGCGGCGTGGTCATCAACGGCCCCACAACGATCCGTGATTATACCATTGTTGACAACCGCGCCCGCATTGACCGTTGCATCATCTGGCGCAACTCCTACATCGGCGAAGGAGCCGAGCTACGAGGGGCTATCGTTGGCCGCCAATGCAGCCTCAAGTCAAAGGTCGTCGTGCAAGAGGGAGCGGTTATCGGTGACAACAGCACCATCGGCGAAGGAGCGATTATCCATGCCAACCTGAAAATCTGGCCCGACAAGGAGATCGAAGCCGGAGCCATTGTCAAGTCCAGCATTATCTGGGGAGCTCAGGGACGGCGGATCCTCTTCGGGCGCTACGGGGTGACCGGCCTGGTCAACGTAGACATCACGCCGGAGTTCGCCACCAAACTGGGAGCTGCCTTTGGGGCCATCTTGCCGAAAGGTTCAACGGTGACCATCAATCGTGAACCCCATCGCAGCCCCCGCATGATCAAACGAGCGATCATCGCAGGACTACCCTCGGCCGGCATCAACGTCCAGGACCTGCGCTCGATGCCTATCCCTGTGGCCCGTTACATCAC
>JBBIJG010000118.1:748-3279 GCA_037446095.1 Caldilineae bacterium | reverse complement strand
CTGCGGGCGGGATTCACGTGCGTCTGTCCCCTTTCGATCAGCGTGTGGTGGACATCAAATTCTTCGACGGGCGAGGCCTGAACTTGAGCAAGGCAGCCGAACGGAATATCGAGCGGATTTTCTTCCGCGAAGATTTTCGCCGCGTCTATCTGAACGAGATCGGGGTCATTGATTACGCTCCTCAGGTGGTGGAACGCTACACCCAGGGCTTTATGGAAGCCGTGAACGCGGAAGCCATCCGACGGACAGGCTTCCGCATCGTCGTGGATTACGCTTATGCCCCTACTTCCCTTGTGCTGCCATCTATTCTGAATGCCCTGGGCTGCAACGTGGTCGCCCTGGGAGCCCATGTGGATGAGTTCAAGCTCTCCATCCTTCCTGAGGAATTCGAGGCAGCCTTGGGACAACTGGCCACCATCTGTTCAGCCCTCCATGCCGATCTGGGGATAAGGCTTGACGTGGGGGGTGAGAAGATCTTCATTGTGGATGACAAAGGTCACCTCCTGCCCGGCGAAACAGCATGTGCGGCCCTGGCGGTCATGGCTTTGCGCCAAGCCAAAGGCGGAACCATCGTTGTCCCCGTGCATCTGTCCAGGATCTTTGAACAGGTCGCTGCTCAATATGGCGGTCAAGTCAGGCGGACCCAACTCGACGTTCAGCCACTGATGGAGGCGGCCAGCCGGGAAGGGGTCATTATCGCCGGCGATGGGGCAGGCAATTTCATCTGTCCCCAATTCCAACCGGCCATTGACGGCCTGATCGCTACGGCCAAGCTCCTTGAATACCTGGCCACCCAGCAGATCAGGCTCTCCGAGGTGGTCGCTTCCCTACCTCCCTTTCACGTGGCCCACAGAGAGGTGCCCTGTGCCTGGGAAAGCAAAGGCACGGTGATGCGTCTGCTGAACGAGCGCTACCGGGACCATCACCGCGAGCTCATTGATGGGATCAAGGTGATCTTTAACGACAAGGAATGGGCACTGATGCTCCCCGACCCCGACCAGCCCGTCTTTGAGATTTACGCTGAGTCGAATGCGGTGGACCAGGCCGAAGCTCTGGCCGACGAGTGTGCTCACCTGATCAAAGAGTTGCAAAAGGACTGATGCATCCCATCCTGTTTCGCTTTGGTTCGACCATTATTTACACTTACACCGTCCTTCTGGATGTGGGCCTGATCTGTGGTTTGATGGTAGCCTGTCTGGAAGGCAAGCGCCGGGGACTCTCCCTCCAGCACATCATTGACGCCACCCTGTGGAGCGCGGGGGCAGGCATAGCCGGTGGTCGGATAGGCTTTGTGTTGGCCAATCAGGAATACTTCGCGGAGAATTGGCTAGAGGCTTTCCACATCTGGAAGGGAGGACTGTCTTTTCAGGGAGCCTTCCTCGCCGGACTGCTGACCCTCTTCCTTTACAGTGTCAGCCACCGCCTGCCTTTCCCGGCCCTGGCCGACATAGCCGCTCTGGGGCTGGCTTTGGGCCAGGTCTTTGGCTGGTTGGGCTGCCTGATGAGCGGCTGCGCCTACGGGCTGGAGAGCCACGGCATGTCTGCGATGCTGGCCCGTCTTGCCCTTGACTTGCCTGACATCTATGGCATCAGTGCCCCCCGCCTCCCCATGCAACTGCTGGCCGGCGCCTCCAGCCTGGCTCTTTTCACCCTCCTGTGGGCTCTCCGTGCCCCTCAAAACAGAGTTGCTCCCGGTTTCGTCTTCACCCTGTATCTGCTCCTGTACTCAGGCAGTCAGTTCCTGCTGGAATTCGCCCGGGGCGATGAAGCCATCTACTGGGGTCCCTGGCGGGCCTCCCAATGGCTCTACCTGGTTGAGGCGGCCTTCGCTCTCATCCTCCTCGCAAACCTCCTCCGGAGATCTCGATCATCTCTAACAAAACTCTAACGTTCCTCTAATGCTATTCTAATACAATGTTGCTAGAATAAGGGCGGAAAATCGGTGAGAACCGATAAACAAGGAGGTGCGATATGGCTAGGAATTTAATCCGATGGGAACCCTGGAGTGAGTTGATGTCTCTTCGGGAGGCGATGGACCGACTCTTTGAAGAGAGCTTTGTCCGCCCGCGGGCGGGCTGGCTGGCTCCCTTTGGAGCTGAGACCTTGGCTGTAGACATGTACGAAACGGACAACGAAGTCGTGGTCAAGACGGCCGTGCCCGGTGTCAAGCCGGAGGATATTGATGTCAGCATCACAGGCGACGTCCTGACCATCAAGGGCGAGACCAAGGCCGAAGAGAAAGTGGAGAAGGCGAACTATATCCGTCAGGAACGCCGTTACGGAGCTTTCTCTCGCTCCCTCACCCTGCCGAGCACGGTGGTGGCTGACAAAGCCATAGCCGAGTTCGAGAACGGCATTTTGACCCTGACCCTACCCAAGGCTGAAGAGGTCAAGCCCAAGACCATCAAGGTGACGGCCAAGGGCAAGAGCAAGTAAAACCTCATACCCTGAATGGACCATAGACTGGGTTGATACCGGATTCCAGACTGTTGTATCGTGCTGGAGTCCGGTATCGGCAGTTTGTATAGAAT
>JBBIJG010000118.1:0-734 GCA_037446095.1 Caldilineae bacterium | reverse complement strand
ACGTAAGTGTAGTTGGCTGGAGAGGAGGTGAATAAGGACATGGCCGATCTGATCCGTTGGGAACCATGGAAAGAGTTCATGAGTCTACGTCAGGCTATGGATCGTCTTTTCGAAGACAGTTTTGTGCGATTTGGCTGGCGCGCAGGCCGGCGCGAAGAAGTGGCCCCATTGCCAGTAGATATTTACTCCACCGATAACGAAATCGTCATAAAAGCTGCAATGCCAGGAGCGAATCCTGACGATGTGGAGATCACCATCGAAGGTGATACTCTGACCATCAAAGGAGAGACCAAAGCGGTCGAGGGGGTGAACTACATTTGCCAGGAGAACTGTTATGGGCCGTTTGTTCGCACTTTTAACCTGAATGTGCCCGTTCAGACCGACAAGGTCTCGGCCGAGTTCGAGAACGGTGTGCTGACTTTGACCCTTCCTAAAACCGAAGAGGTCAAGCCCAAGACCATCAAGATCAAAGCTAAATAGACATCGTACAGGGAGTTGGGGACGGGGTGCGTTCCCCTCTCCCTGTTCGCATTTCCCGCATGGGATATACCATTACCTTGCAGGAGGAGGTGTAAACATGGCTAACATCAACCTTAAACCATTGGCTGATCGGCTCATTGTCGAGCCCATTGAACGAGAAGAGAAGACAGCCAGCGGCATCATCCTGCCGGAAACGGCCAAGGAGAAACCCCAGGAAGGCACGGTGCTGGCCGTCGGTCCCGGCCGCAAGGATG
>JBBIJG010000117.1:0-7539 GCA_037446095.1 Caldilineae bacterium | reverse complement strand
AGGGACAACCCCGGCCTTTAACGCTTCTTCCACCAAACGCAGACCCTCTACGATGAAACACCTCTCCTTGTGGCGAACCCGACGTTGGTAAAGAGAACGGACATATTTCACTTTTTTGTTGGCGGTGCTGCTAATGGTCGCCGGCAGAGGGTATCACCTCTTCTACCGCTGTTGCGCCGCTTCTGCACCGCAGCGGTGGTGATTGCAGCCCAGGCGGTACAGAGCGGGGGCATAATAAATCCCTATCGTGTCTTCATGACAGAATAGGGATACAACTGCGCACAAGCCTTCGCCAGGCTGATGAGTTCTAGAGGGCCCCCTTAGCCACGGTGGCCAACTCGGCGAAGGCTTTAGCGTCCTTGACGGCTAGCTCGGCCAATACCTTACGGTCAATCTCTACTCCTGCTTTTCCCAGCCCGTGCATGAAACGGCTATAGGATAGCCCGTTTAGCCTGGCCGCGGCATTGATCCGGGTGATCCAGAGTCGTCTGAAGTCGCGCTTACGATTGCGACGGTCACGGTAGGCATACCACAGCGACTTCAGCATGGCCTCATTAGCCCGGCGAAAGAGAGCGTGCTTTGTCCCTCTCTGGCCTTTCGTGAGCTTGAGAACTTTATTGTGACGACGACGGGCCCGTGGCCCTCCTTTTACTCTCGGCAATGTACAACCCCTCCTATAACTTAGGACACAACAGATGCCTAGCAGGCTGTCGGAGTAAACCAGGTGAAGCGTCTTTGGAGCCCCGGCATAGCCGAAGGCAATGCCTTCGGCTTTAGCCGGTGCAATGGCCAGATTCCGGCTGAAGCCTCTACTCCGTAATGTCTCTAAGACAGGCTCCTAGCCACCAGCTATCTGCTATCCGCCATCAGCTACTTGAGGTACGGCGCCAGTCTGTGCACTCGTTTGGCATCGGCGGGTGCGGTGCTGATCATTTCATCGTATAAGCGCTTCACCCGCTTCGATTTCTTGCGACGCAGATGGCTTTTGCCCATTTTGGTGCGCAAAAGTTTACCCCCGCCGCTATATTTGAATCTTTTAGCTGTAGCTTTGTGTGTTTTAAGCTTTGGCAATTTCTGACTCCTCGGTTGATGTAGACAAGCAGCGGCGTTACTTGCTGCTCGGACTCAGGATCATCAGCATGGTGCGTCCCTCCAGGCGGGGTTGTTGCTCAACACGGCCCACATCTTCCAAATCGGCGGCAACCCGCTCCAACAGGTCCCGCGCCACCTCAGGGTGAGTGATCTCCCGCCCTCGGAAATGGACCCGCACCTTCACACTGCTGCCTTCTTTCAGAAAGCGACGCGCATCACGGAGCTTGTGGGCTATGTCATACTCCCCTGTCCTGGGGCGGAGGCGGATCTCCTTCACCTCCCTTACCTTTTGGGCTTTTCTGGCTTCTTTCTCCTTTTTGGCCCGCTCGTAGAGGTATTTACCATAGTCCAGCAGGCGGCAGACAGGAGGGTCAGCGTTGGGGGCGACTTCGACCAAATCCAGGTCATGCTCTCGGGCAACAGCCAGAGCTTCGTGGATGGGCATTATCCCTAGCTGTTGACCTTCTGTACCAATAACCCGGACTTCTTTCGCCTTGATATTCTCGTTAATGCGCTGAGTTCTGGTACTGATCTCGTCACCTCATCACATCGGCGGGTAATCCGCTGACACCGGCCATCCGGGAGGCCCTGGGTAGGGGCAACCCGCGCGGTGGCTATGGATGGCCCTCGGCAGCCGGGGGAATTGCCCCTGGCTACCCTGAATTATGATTGCCTCGGCCTGTAGGGCCTTCTTCGTGGAATTAATATATCATATTTGTGGTTAGAAGTCAAATGTTCACCTCCAGTAAAATGTCCGGGATTCGCTCCGGGGACTGATGTCGGTGCCTGTTTCCCCTTTGGGACCTGATTCCACCCGAATCACTGTGACATCCCACTGATAAGCTCGCTCTGGCAGGTCAGCTTTGGCGAAGAAAAACTCGGCCGGCAGTTCCCATTCGTTCTCCTTCACATGATGGCCACTGTACTGGAGCTGACCGCCTTGCAAGTAACGCAAGCTCACCGCATACCATTGATCTTCAGCGAGCGGTCCCACCGATGTCCAACGCAGCACGATCTTCTCCCTCTCTCCGATGAACACAGCTCCATCTTCCGGCTCGAGCAGGCGGGGTGCGGGAAAGACGAGGGTTGGCGTGGCCGTGGGAGCCAGCGTTGGCGTAGCAGTGGGGGTCTCAGGGGTGGGAGACCCAGGCTCAGTAGGTGTAGCCGTGGCGGTCGGCGTAGGGGTGGCCGTGCGGGTGGCTGTGGGCGTATAGGTCGGCCGGCGCGTCACCGTCGGCGTGGCCGTGGGCATGGAACTCGGGGTGGGGGACGGGAGCAGGAAACTGAAGCCCGGCAGTTCGGCTGGTGAAAGCTTGACCTGAGGATGTACCTTGAAAGCGAGCTCCGCTTCCCTCACTCCAGAGGAGACCACTGGGGTCAGCATCAGACCTAAACCCAGGCCGGCCAAGAGGGCTACCAGGCGCAGTACTGGCGGCCATACACTGCCCTCCAGTGCAGCGCCGCAGTGGGGGCAGATGGTGAGCGCGACACTGGCTCGCTGGCCGCAGTGCGAACAGTGCACCTTTTTCGTCCCGACTTGCAACCTTGCCCCACATCCTGGACAGATGATTAACCCAGGATGAACCGTGAGGCCACACCTCTTGCATTTCATGATGGAAGATTTTGGAGAGATTCCCTGGCCGACCATCCAGGGGTAGCGCCTGTCAGAACAGACTGGTCCAATCTACGGTGGGCACAGGAGAGGTGATATCCTGATAGGTGATAAAGATCAGCAGGGTCACCAGTAAGGCGATGCCGATCAGGTGGACGGCTCCTTCTTTTTCGGGATCTATCCGCTTGCCGCGTATCGCTTCGACGATGACAAAGAAAATGCGGCCGCCGTCCAGACCTGGCAGGGGCAACAGGTTGGCCACGGCCAGGCCGATACTGAGTAAAGCCATCAGACTCAGAATGGGGAACCACCAGCCGGTTTCCACCGATTGCTGGACGGCCTGGCTGGCCAATTGGGCGATCCCTGCCGGCCCGATGGGCCTGACCATTTCGATAGAAAGCAGACCCCGGATGACCAGCACAGGGATGTAGAAGGTAAAGACGATGACACCAACGGTCTGTTTCAGGCCCTGCTGGATGGCCTCACCGAGGGGATAAGTCCTGGGGCCAATTTTAGACACCACCGGAGCGATGCGCACCCCAATGCGGCTGACGCCCTCTGAGTCAAGGCGGGGGATCACCCGGATTGAGATGATCTTCTCCCCTCGCTTTACCTCCAGAAGCATCTCCTGATTCAGTTTGGTGCGGGTATAGGCCACCAGCTCATCGGGGCTGTCAATGTATTCGTCGTCGGCCCTGATGATGATGTCCCCTGCTTTCAGGCCGGCCTGTTCCGCCGGCGAACCGCTGACCACACCCTCAACGATGGCGTTTTTGAACTCGATGGGCTCAGGCCAGCCTAGCATAAAGCAGAGGGTAAAGAAGACTATGCCCAGGAGAATGTTCATGATAGAGCCTGCCGATAAAACGCCGATGCGTATCAGCTTGCCTTTGCTGGCCAGACCTCGCTCTGCTTTAGGGTCCTCTTCCCCGGCCATTCGCACGAAACCTCCAAAAGGGATGGGATTCAGGGTGTAAATGGTTTCGCCGCGCTTGAAGAGGGTGACGGTGAGCAGGCCATTGGGCAGGGGGTAGCCCAGGCCGAACTCTTCAACCTTCACTCCGGCCCGTTTAGCCACAACAAAATGACCCCATTCGTGCCCCAAAACCAATAAGCTGAGAACAACAATGACAGAAACCACAGTCAACATGAAATGGCTCCTTTCGCCCCTTTGGCTTCGTTGGCCGAGGGCTGCCGAAAGGGGCTTGAACACATAGGGGCGAACTTAAGCCCTCTGAGCCACGATGGTCGCCTGGCGAGAACCTCTCCTATTTAACGGGGAGGGGAAGGGGGTTGGGGGGATGGGTTAAGTTCGCACATATGGGTCTTTGACCCTCACCTGCATTATACTTCTTTAAACCAAATATGGCAAACGGAGCCCTCCGGCTCGTCCGTGTCCCGCTCAACTTGGTGGCCGATTACCCGGGCCCACGTTTCCCCCAGCGGATCACCGTACCCTCGTCCAGGGTCTGGTCCAGCAGCGCCCTCTCGATCAGGCCCTCTCGCTGGCCTGAGATCAGGTGCACGCTAAGAGAAGGCTGGCTTTGCACCAGGGTGTACATTTCCCGCACCTTGGTCAACATCCCCCCTGTCACGTCAACGCCGTGGGAACCTGACAGCGTCTGTTCGACCTGGGCAATGTTGTCCGGCCCGATCTCGCGGAAAAGACGCGCCCGTGGATTCTGAAAAGGGTCGCTATCGTAAACGCCCTCGACGATGCTGGCCAGTATGATGCGGTTGGGCCTCAGCGCGCAGGCCAGCCAGGCGAAGATTTGTTCGGTAGAGATGATGGTGCAGCCCCACACCTCATCAAAGGCTACATCACCGTAGACCACGGGGATGAGGCCGTGGGACAGAGCCTCTGCTGCCGGATGGGTTTTCATGGCAGTGAGCTTTCCGCCCCGGCAAAGGGCTGAAGCCGAGGGTTGCAGGGTGAACACGGGCAGGCCCTCGGCCAGGAAGATGTCAGTCACCAGGCGATTGAGGCGGGCGGCGGCTGCGGCTGTCTCGGCATAGCCCCGCCAGTTATCCTGACTCTGCGGGCCTTCTCGAATGCCATAGCGCAGGCCGTACCTGTTGGCTGCAAAATGGCCAAAGGAGCCGCTGCCGTGACCCAGCACCAGGCTGAGGTCAGGCCGGGCTTTCAGCGCCCGGCTGATCTCCTGGGCAGTGCGACAGATCACGTCCTCGCGGGCGGTGGCCGCCCGGTTTTTGTCGGTGATGACCGAGCCACCCAGCTTCAAGAAAACCAGCTCACCCAACCTCGATCGTTTCCCCCTCAATGGAAACCATGTCTCCGGTGGCGATTTGCCCGAGGTCTACCTGATCTACCATCGGGATGTCAGAAATGATGGCCCCCACAGCCACAATTGGCTCGCTCTGGGCGTTGATGATGGCGGCCGGGGCCAGGCCCTTCTTGGCCAGGCGGTAGAGGATGTAGGAGCCCACAGTACTGCCCTTGCCGGTGGGAAAGACCAGCACCCGCCCGGCCACGCTCTGCCCTTCCAGGGGATGCCCCTTTTCGACCACGAGGCCCGTCTCCGGATCAACGCCGCCCAGAAAGCCGATGGGCTCTGGTGAAACCAGAGCCGTTCCTCGGGCCCGACCCTCTTTGATGACTCTGCCCTTTAATGTAATCAATCTATGCTCTCCTCGCCAACCAACGCAACAGGCCAATCATATAACACCAGCCCCTGCGCCTCACTCCTGGCTGCATAGTGAGGACAGCGGGGGCTTGCCTTTGGCCCAGCAGGACGGTGATGGTAGGCTACTCGCCGAGCGGTCCAAACTTCATCACCCGGTTGTTGGCCGAGTCAACGACGTAGATGTGGCCCGCTCCATCCACATCAATGCCAATGGGCAGGTTAAACTCCCCAGCTCCCACTCCAAACTCGCCAAAAGTGGCCAAAAAAGTCCCCCCGGCATCGAATTGAAGCACCCGGTAGCCCTCGGGGTCGGTGACATAGACGTGACCCTTGCCATCAACGGCCAGATATGGCTTGTTGACCACCGACTCGCTCTCCCAACCGTGGATGGGCCACTGCGTCAGAAAGACGAAATCCTTGTCGAATTTCTGGACACGCCGGTTCCAGGTGTCGGCCACATAGATATTCCCATCGGCATCTATGTCAATGCCTACCGGCTCATGGAACTGGCCGCTTTGCAGACCAAAGCCACCCCACTGCCCCAGGAACTTGCCCTCAGGGCTGAATTTCATCACCCGCTTGTTGCCCGTATCGGTCACATAGAGGTCGCCAGCCGCGTCAATGGCGATGTCCCGCGGCCCATAGAAAACATTCTCCTAGCCGATGATGGACCCCTGAGTGTTGCCAAAGGTACCCCACTGGAGCAGGAATCTCCCCTCTGGGTCGAACTTTTGAATTCGATGGTTCCAGGTGTCGGCCACGTACACGTTGCCGTTCCGGTCCACGGCCACGCCCCATGGTTCCTGGAACTGGCCCGGCCCGGCCCCCTGGCTGCCCCACTGGGTGATGAACCGGCCATCGGCATCAAAGATCTGGATGCGGTGGTTGTTGCTGTCGGCCACATAGACCCGGCCCTCTTTGTCCACGGCCAGTCCCCTGGGGTCGGTGAACTGCCCCGGCTCCGTACCCCGGCTGCCCCAGGATAGAATGCTGGCCACCTTGCGTTGCCCTTTGGCGTAGGGGTCCACAGGTATCTCAATAGGCGCCGCCGGACCGACACCATAGTCCCACAACTGGCTGGCCACATCCTTGCGCACATATAAGGCAAAACGGTGCACGTAGGGCCAGGCCGTGGTGGGGGTCTCGTACTTGCGATAGAAGACTATGTTCCAGAAAGCGGCCCTCTTCTTGGCATCCCGCAGGTCAGCCAGGATCTGCTTCAGGTTCGCATTCTTATAGTTCTCAATGGGCCACCAGATGAGGCGGTAGTTGAAGCGATAGTAGCGGTTGCCCAAGAAGGGTTTGACCTTGTCCTCGTTCTTGCTGCCTACGATGACCACAGGGGCATCGAGGGCTTCTTTGCTTGGACTGGAGCCATAGTAAACCCGGTTCCGGTATTCGCGGAGATACCATTCCAGAGGCCAGGTGGAGTCATCGTCGTAGGCTACTTTGATCTCTTTGTCACCTACCGTCCGGCGGGAAATTTCCTCTATCTCAGCCATGACGATTTTCACGTCAGGGGTAGCATGGGCGTAGACCAGAAACTCGGTGGCATAGTCGTAGTTGATGTAGGTCAGCATCCAGGCGAAACGCACCGTGAGCAGAGAGAGGACAACGAGGAGCGTGACAAAGGCCACCCGCAGGGCCCGTTGCCAGCCAAGGCGCACCCCGTAGCGCCACAGGCCATAGACAAGCACAGCGGCTATCAGCAGAGCAGCCAGCCACTGCATGGTGGCACTCAGTTGAGCCAGCTCCTGGCCCTGAAACGGTTTGCTTCTGAACAAGGAGAGGAGAGCAGCCAGGAGCAACAAAAGGCCCAGGGCCAATACCGCCCCTCCCTGGCGCCAGACCCCTCGCCAGTCGGTTCCTGCCAGAACGTCATTGGTGAAACGACCGGCCAGCACGATCATGGGCAATGCCAAGTGCACGGTGAGCCAGGGCATCTTCTCGCCGGCCACACTGTAGCCAATGACACTCATCACCACCCAATACATGGCAAAAAGCACAAACACCTGAGAGTTGCCTTCTGGCTTGGGGATGCCCCGTGCCAGGTAGTAGACGATACCTGCGGCGCTGAGCAAAAGTGGCAAGAACTCGTAGAGAGGCGCCAGGATGGCGTAGTAGTACCAGGGTTGTCCACCCCGTTGCACGCCCTGCTGTGCCAGCCAGTAGCCCATAGAGCCCAACGTC
>JBBIJG010000116.1:7329-7588 GCA_037446095.1 Caldilineae bacterium | reverse complement strand
CAGGCGGGTGTACCACGGCCACCACATCAGCGAGACAGCCATCATGCCGTTCCATAGATTGGGCTTCAGCACAGAAGCGACGGCCAGGGCCAGGATCAAGGGCGGCACCGACAGGAAAATATCAGTGATACGCATGATGACCGTATCAATCCATGTCCCCTGGAAATAACCGGCCAGCAGACCCAGCAACACCCCCGGTGGCACGACCAGGGCCAGCACCACCACCCCCATCAGCAGAGAGGAACGCAGGCCGAAGATG
>JBBIJG010000116.1:0-7248 GCA_037446095.1 Caldilineae bacterium | reverse complement strand
GGTGAATGGTCCGGCGTGCTTGGGATAGGGCGTCACCCAGGGGGCGAAAATGGCCAGGAGCACAACCAGCACGACTGTGGCAACGCCGACGATGGATAACGGGTTGCGCGAGAACTTGTACCAGGCGCGTCCCAGGCCCTCCCTCCTGGATTCACGCTCCAACTGCTTGATCTGTTGGGCTGTCAAGGTCGTAGCGAATTCACGACGGATAGTAGCTTGTTCGGCCATTCTGTCTACTCACTCCTTGCTGCACTCAGCCGGATGCGCGGGTCCAACCAGGCGACGATAATGTCCACAATAATATTGACGGTGACAAAGATGGCTCCGAGCACCAGGATGACCGCCGAGATGGCGTTCAAGTCCTTGTGCATCATAGATTGCATCCCGTAACGGGCCAGCCCGGGCCAGTTGAAAATGAGTTCCACCAGGAAGGCGACGCTGAAAGTAGCGGCGATGTCCAGCCCGAGGATGGAAACAGTGGGGATGAGAGAGGGCTTGAGCAGGAAACGCCCCATCACGACGCGCTCTGGGATGCCCAGGGCTCGAGCCGAAGCAATGTAATCCTTGCCCAGATTATCGGCCATGGAGGAGCGGGTGATCCGTGCCTCCTGGGCGATGGGCCCCATGGCCAGCGAGAGCGCGGGGAGGACAAGATGCCGCAGCGCGTCGAGAAAAGTCCCAAACTGCCCCGCCAGAAGGGCGTCAACGGTCACCAGTCCAGTGACCACAGGTGGCTTGGCCACTTCTTCACTCAGCCGGCCGATAATAGGAAACCACTTGAGCGTCCACCCAAAGAGGAGGACGAAGAAGATGGCAAAGATGTAGGAGGGTGTCACCACGCCGGCGTAAGAGAAGAGGCGCACGATATTATCAACCCAGGTATCCTTATAACGGGCGGAGAGCGTACCCAGGCCAATGCCTCCTACTGCCGAAAGCAGGCCCGCCAGCAAGACCAACTCCAGCGAGGCCGGGAAAAACTCCTTGATGTCGTTCGTGACCGGCCGTTGGGTGACCAGCGAAAGGCCAAAGTCACCGCGGAGCGCATCGCGCAGCCAGTAGCCATACTGCACTGTGAGCGGTTCATTCAGGTGCATCTGCTCGCGAATCTTGTCCACCACCCACTGGGGAGCGCGCGCCCCAACGGCCATGCGCGCCGGGTCTCCGGGCATGATACGGGCGATGACAAAGATCACGATGGATAAGCCCAAAAGGACAAAAACAGAATAGACGATCCGACGGACGAGAAAATTCAGTATGGACATATCAGATAACCTCTCTCTGCCGACCTACCCCCACCCCTTCCCTCCCCCCTCCATGAGGGGGGAGGGTTAGGGAGGGGGTAGGTACACTCCAGGAGCCCCCGGCTTAGAGCCTGTCCGGACAGCCTGGCAAGGCTATCCTACGAGGTTTTCCAGATGGGCCCTTAGAAACTGCCTGGCTCCTCACGCAGCGGTTACTGGCAGGTCACCCCGATATCGGGCAGGAAGAAGTAGTAACCCATGACAACACTTGTCTCGCCCCGGGCAGCCGGAAGGTCCACACAGTCCCGCATGCCATGCTTCTCCAACTGGTCGTAGATCCAGATAGAAGGTGCCAGGTCCACCAGCTTGGCCTGGATTGCGGAGTACTTGGCGAACCGCTCTTTCTGATCCAGCGTAGCCAGAGCATCGTCAATCGCCTTGTCCAGTTCCGGATCCTGCAGCCACTCGTTCTGCTGCCAGGTGCCGGCCGTGCTGGAGTGGTACCGTTGTCTCATCATCAACCCCGCTTCCGGCAGGTCAGAGGAGACGTAGATGGTTGCGATGTGCGGGGCAGTCTCCAGCTTGCTGGTGTTCTCCACCATGCTCAGCCAGGGGACCTTGACCACTTCGACCTTGATACCGATCTCGGCCATGTTTGACTGGAAAAGCAAGGCAAACTTTTCCTCGTCAGGCACCTGCGCCACCCAGTGGACCTCGACGGGGTATTTGTCGAGCTCATTGGCGTACTTGCACTGCGCCAGCTCTTCCCTGGCCTTGTCCAAGTCCCGCTTGTAAAGCGGTATGCTCGTATCAATCCCGGCCAGGGTAGCCGGCACCGGGGCTATCATCTGCTTGGTGCCCGGCCATTCCAGGGTGAGGGCCGCATCATAGTCGAAGGCGTAAGCCATGGCCTTGCGACAGTGCACGTCGTCCGTGGGCGGCTTCTTGGTGTTGATCATGTAGTAGAACGACGAGAAGGTGGGGAGGGCAATCACCTTCACCCCGGGGATCTTCTCGAAGGCCTGGTAAGCTTCGAGGGACTGCCACTGGTCGGTCATCTCGAGTTCCTTGTTCTCCAGCAGGCTGCGCACGGTGACCGCTTCGGTGGTGATGATGAAGCGCGCTTCATCCGGCGCATTGGGGTTGAATTTGCCCCACCACTCGGGGAACTTTTCCATCAACACGTACTCTTCCAGCGGGAACTCCTTGATCTTGTACGGCCCCGAGCCGGCATCGTGGGTCTGCAGCCACTCCTTGCCATAGTCGCCGTTCTCACCGTAAGGGCCTTCCGCTTTGGTGTTCGCGCGGACGATGGCCTCGCTGGCGACATACAGACGGACCAGGCTGGGCAGGAACAGGGCACTGGGCTGAGCCACCTTGAACTCGACGGTATAATCGTCCAGCGCTTTCACGCTCTCGACGTTGGGAGTCACCAGATAGGCATAGCCCTCACCAATGGTCTTGAGGCGATTGAAACTGTAGACCACATCGCTGGCCTTGAGCGGGGTGCCGTCGTGGAACTTGACATCTTTGCGGAGATGGAAGGTGTAGGTCAACCCGTCACTGGAGATGTCCCAGGACTCGGCTAGCCATGGGTCCACTCCTCCCTGCGCGTTGGGGAAGACCAGAGTGTCGTAGAGGTTCGGCAGCGTGGAAGACGCGACGTAGTCATTACCGACCGCCGGATCGGCGCGCAGCGGCGGCGAGAAGGTAGCCCTGAAGACACGTTTGGCCGCCGGAGCCGGCGTTGGAGTGGCCGCCGGAGCCGGCGTTGGAGTGGCCGCCGGAGCCTTGGTCGCAGGAACCTCAGTGGCGGGCGCCGGCGTGGGGGCGGCGGTAGGTGTGGGCCCTGGCCCACACTGGGTGACCAACAGACTTGCCACGCTCAGAAAAGTGGCGAGCACGATTAATCTCTTGCTTAACATATTTCTCCCTCCTTCTTGGTTAGATTTGTTTGCCGGATTGAACCGCTACATGATCCATGTCTCGCTTCCCGTTTACCACCTCCTTCCTGTCGAGAGGTTGCCTGATAAGGGTGCGCTTTCGAAAAGCGCCTCCGAGGATTGCCGTCCGATTGCTTGCCTCTCTGGGGCAAGTTTACTCTCCGGCTCGGTCTCTGAAACGGGAGGCGAAGCCACCCATACAACCACGCACTCTTCGTCGCTTTCGTTCCGCCAGGAATGGGGTTGCAACGTCTGGTAATGGATACTATCCCCAGCCTCTAAGACAAAGGTCTCTTCGCCTACGGTGACCGTCAGTCGGCCCTTGAGCACAAAGCCCGCTTCCTCGCCCGGATGAACAGTGGACCACCCTTTCGATGAGGCACCCGGTGGACACACTATACAATACGGTTGCAGTTTCCTGTCCGGCAGGTCGGCTGCCAAAAGCTCTACAATGATGCCGCTCTCTCTCTTCAGCTTTTTGCCCTGGTTCGATCGGACGAGGCCGGGGGCAGAGACATCATCCTCGAAGAAATCTCCCACCCCCACACCCAGAGCCTCAGCAATGGCTGTCAATCTGGACAGGGAGGGCATCGTCACGCCTCGTTCGATCTGGGACAAATAGCTGGCCGAAAGGCTGACTCGTTGACCTAGCTGGACCAGGGTGAGCCCTCGCTCCCGGCGCAGGGCTTTGACACGTTTACCAAGACGCTGCAAAACTGCTCCTCATCGAGTCTCAGTAGCTCGCCAATGGTCCTCCAGAGTGGAGCCTTCAGGCGGAACTCGCTAAAGCCTCCAATCCGTGACCTGATTTATCTAAAAGACGGGTGGAGTGAAGACACAAAAAGCCATCACCGGCTTGTCTTCTGGATTCTCCATGCGATGTTTCACTGTGGATTTAAAATGGATGCTATCGCCCGCATTCAGATCATAGACTGCATCGCCGACCCACAAGCGCATGGTCCCCTCCAGCACATAGACGAACTCTTCGCCAGGATGGGAGCGGAATTCGTCAAAGGGCAAGGCCCCCTCTACAGGATCCATCCGCAACAGCAAGGATTCAAGTTTTCGATCCGGAAAGGTGGTTGAAAGGAGGGAATAAGCGATGGGGGAACCTTCGAAACGGAACACCTCACGTTCATCGGCGCGGACAACTTTGGTGTCATGAACCATCCTGGGGAAGAAATAAGTCACCTGCACGCCCAAGGCCTGGGCGATGGCGTACAGCATCGTGATAGAGGGCACGGCCTGCCCTCTTTCCACCTGGGAGAGGAAACCAGGAGTACAGCCAGCTCGCTCCGCTGTTTCCTCCAAGGTAAGCCGGCGTTCCAATCGCAACTGACGGATCTTCTCACCCATGATGCGAATTGTAGTCTCCATATAAAATATTATACTATATATTCATTTTTTGTCAAGAATGGGGGTTATGGTTATTCTCGTCATCCCCCGCCGGTTTAAGCTCCTTGACAGGAGCCCCGAATAATGCTATAATTATGCTAGAGCAACTAGTGCAACTGAGGGGCTTCGGTGTGGATATCCGTGTTGACCTGGAAGGCAGCGCACCCATTTATATCCAGATTGTAGAACAGATCAGACACCTGGTAGCCACAGGCAGGCTCCAGCCGGGTGACAAGCTACCCACCATCCGCCAACTGGCAGTAGACTTGAGAGTGGATCCGAACACGGTGGCCCATGCCTACCATCTGTTGCACAGCGAGGGCGTGATCTTCACCCAGCGGGGACGGGGTACTTTTGTCACCCAACGTCCTGATGACGCCCGCCTGGCCCGCATACGCCGGGAGAAACTACAGGCTGTGATGAGGAGCGCTCTCCTGGAAGCTCTGAGCCTGGGCTACCCGGTGGATGAAATCCGCAAAGCCTTCGAGGAAGAACTGGCCCGGTGGGAAATAGATAAATAAACCACTGAGTACTGATCTGGCCACCTGACACTTTACCCGCATCGCTCATAAGAGCCCCTCTCAGAGCGTCATTGCGAGCCCCCGAAGGGGGCGGAGCAATCTCCTGGGCGGTTTTTGGAGATTGCTCTGGGCTCAGGACGTTCAGACCATGATCCCGAAAACAGACGGCGACTCATCTGGGACAGAAGATGGAAAAGAAAACTGATCCAAAAGGTTCCCTTCAAAGCGGGGCCCGGCACGAGCCTGGGGAAGGGCTCTGCCGAAGGACCTGCCCTGAGCTCTATCGGGGGGTCAAAGGGTTATTGCTGGCCCTGTGGTTATTGACCACCCTGAGCTGTAGTTTGCTTCCTCCCTCTGGCTCCCCCTTCTCTCAGCCAGCGACGCCGACGCGGAGAGCTCGCGCCACCCTCACCCCTACGCCCACTCAGGCCAAGCCCACTCCAACCTGGCGTCCGACCCCTGAACTCCCCCTGGCCGACAGCGATGGTGACCTCCTCCCCGATGAAGTGGAGACGGCTATGGGCCAAGACCCTTTTGTCAACGAATGTCTCCAACTGGTTGGCTGCAGTGGCACTGCGATCCCCACGCCGGGCGGCATCATGAACGTGGTCATTGTCCTTGACGCTTCAGCCGGCATGGCTGGTGAGATGTTGGGCAGTACGAGAATGGAGCTGGCCAAAGGCGCATTGAGCCAATATATAGAGGCCCTGCCCCCCAGCACGAATGTGGGCTTGCTGTTTTATGGGCATCGCGGCAGCCGAGACAAAAGCGACCAGGCAGAATCTTGCGCGGCCATTGACCTGGTCTACCGCGTTGGGCCTATGGATAGAGCCACTCTCAAGGCCATGATCAACTCTGCTCCGGCCGTCGGCTGGGCGCCCGTCGCCGAAGCTCTACTGGCAGCCCAACGAGCCCTGGCCGGCCGGGAGATGCAGACCAATCGCATTCTGCTGGTCACCGGCGGTGGAGATAACTGTGGAGGAGACCCCTGTCAGGTAGCCAAGGGGATGCGGCAGAATGGAGTGGCAACGACCATTGATGCCATTGGCTTCAACCTGGCCTACGAGGCCATCCAGCCGCTTCAATGTGTGGCCAATACCACGGGAGGATTGTATTATAGCCTCTCCACGCCGGAGGAGCTGGCTGAGGTCTGGCAAGCTTTACAGTGGAGGGAAAAACATTGGTTTGAAACCGAAAGTTGTCTGGCTCCCCACAGAGACCGCTATCTGAGTTGTCGTCAGGATGAATGGAACCGGTTCACCGAGTGGGCCAACTCCACCAGCTGGACTCAGGATCACCGCCATCAATTGGCAGCGATTACTCAGGCTCTGGCTGAAGAGCAGGCAGTGCTGGGTGGTTTACCCACTCCCCTACCTAGTGTTACGCCGTAACGGGCCTGCACAGCAGGCTTCGCGGGCTCAGCCAAGCGGTCGGGGGGAGGGGACGCCAGAGGTGACGGTCACTTCCCTCACTAAGTGAGACCTCTCAGCTCTCTAACCTCCACCAGTTCTGGAAGCTGCTCCTAGTCAGATTCAGCTCAACTTGTGGGTAATCCCAACAATCGTGCCGCATTGCCGCCTAAGATCTTGTCCTTGGTCTCCTCAGCTAGAGGCAGGCAGCGGATGGCGGCGATGTTGGCGGCGATGTCGGTCACGGCCGGCCAGTCAGAGCCAAAGATGACTTTGTCGGCCAGCTTCTCCAAATCGGGGAAATAGACCAGCAACTTTTGCGGAGGCAGGCCGGTGATCTCCATGTAGACACGTTTGTGAAGCCTGGCCAGGAAAAAAGCCCGGTCATACCAGAAGCCCCGCCCGCTGTGGGCCATGATGATGGTCAGACGGGGGAAATCCACAGCCACATCGTCCAGGTAGAGGGGGTCCCCGTACTTGAGACGGGCGCCGGGAAAGGTCGAAGAGCCAGTGTGGAACATGATCGGCACACCCATTTCCTGAGCCCTGGCGTAGACGGGATAGAGGCGGCGGTCGTTGGGATAGAAGTGCTGGTACACCGGATAGAGCTTGAGTCCCCTGTGCCCCAACTCGATGCACCGCGTCAATTCGGCCACCGGGTTGGGTGTGACGTAAGGGTTGATGTTGGCGAAGGGGATCAGGCGGGGGCTGACCCGACAGAACTCTGCCACCCGGTCGT
>JBBIJG010000115.1:0-7612 GCA_037446095.1 Caldilineae bacterium | reverse complement strand
TGACCCGACTACGCGATGAGGTTAACGAGACCATCCACCTGGCTGTGCTGGACAATGAACTGCGGGTGGTCTATCTGGAAAAGCTGTCTACCCAACATGCCATCGGGCTGATGATGTCGCGGATCGGCATTACCGCTCCTATGCACTGTACCGGGCTAGGCAAGGCGATGGCGGCATTCCGGCCTGAAGAGGAGATTTGTGGTTGGATTCAGGTGCATGGCCTGAAACCGTTTACCGGGGCTACGATCACCGATAAAGACGCGTTCCTCCAGGTTGCGTGCCATCCGCTCTCGGGGTTACGCTGTAGACAACGGCGAATTCAAGGTTGGTGTCCGCTGTATTGCTGCCCCAATCCGGGATAGAACCGGCAAAGTTATCGCTGCTGTCAGCGTTTCCGGCCCGGACAATCGTATGCCCAACCCTCTGCTCGGCAGTTCTATGGCCATGCAGGTTGTCGAAACCGCATTACATATCTCACAAGCCCTTGGTTATTTGGGCGGGCGCAATGAAGCCCGGGAAACTTAGTATCCCCTCAACATTATTGTCAGCATCTCAACACAGCCACGGGCAAATCCAGACCTGAGGAGGCATTCATCCATGAAGAGACTACTATGGACAATCCTGCTGGTGTCTGCGCTGCTTGCTGCTTGTGGAGGTGGGCCTGGCGAGCCGACGCCTCTCCCCAAAGCACCTGTTCCTATTACTATTCTTCCTACCCCGACACCGCTTCCCCCTCCCCCTACACCTACCCCTCTGCCTACCAACACACCGGCCCCAGGAGGGGCGGCAGTTACCCCGGCCCCAGCCGTCACCGATGTCATGGTCGAAATTCCGGCCGGTCCCTTCACTATGGGCACAGACTCCGGTGAACCCAATGAGGCCCCCGCCCACGAGGTTGACTTGCCAGCCTTCGAGATAGACAAGTTCGAGGTGACCAACGCCGACTTTGCTGTCTTTGTGGAGGCTACCGGTTACCAGACCTACGCTGAGAAAGAAGGTAGGACCAACTGGCGTGCAGCCTACACCGAGGGCAAGGGTAACCATCCGGTGGTGTATGTGACCTTTGAGGATGCTCAAGCCTATTGCGAGTGGCTTGGCAAGCGTTTGCCGACTGAGGCCGAATGGGAGAAGGCGGCGCGTGGGCCTGAAGGGTTTGTCTTCCCGTGGGGCAACGAGTGGGATGCCAGCAAGGCCAACGTCAAGGAGAGTGGTTTGCGGGGGACAGCCGCCGTTGGCAGCTATCCGCCCAATGGGTATGGCCTGTGTGACATGGCAGGCAACGTGTGGGAGTGGGTAGATTCGCCCTATGAAGCTTATCCTGGCAGCGCTTATCAGGACCCCAAATACAGCCCCGACCTGCGCGGGCTCAGGGGTGGTGGTTGGTTTGACGAGGAAGGGCAGGTGCGCGCCACTAATCGTAACGCTGGCGATCCGACCACCACGGCCAATGATGACATCGGTTTCCGTTGTGCTAAATAGCCAATGGCTATCAGCTATTCGCCATCACCCGTCTGCTATCAGCCAGAAGAAAGGAGGGATGCTTGGCAACAATTGTGTTGGGATGTGAGAGTGTCGAATGAGTGAACAAGGTGCGCGGTACGAATTCCACTTTCAAAAAACTTCAAGGAGGAGGTTCGATGAACAAGAGATTACTGAATCTGTTGTTGGTTGTTGTGATGCTGGCGGTTTGGGTGCCGACGGCGTTGGCTGCCCCGCCAGTGCAGGAGAAAGGCCAGGACTATATCGTCGTAGCCGATGACTGGCTGAGCAAGCTGGCCGACAAGTACCTGGGCAACCCCTTCGACTACCCGGCCATCGTCGAGTACACCAACAAGAAACACGCTGAGGATGCCAGCTACGCCAAAATCACGAACCCTGACCTGATTGAAGTCGGCTGGAAGATTTACATCCCCAGCGCCGAAGAGGCGGCTGCAATAGCCCCCGCACCACCACCGGCCGCTGTGACCCTGGTGTTCGGCGACTGGCACCTGACCGAACCGCACTGGGAGAAGGCGCTTAAGGAGGCGTTTGAGATCTTCGAGGCCAAGCATCCCAATATTCACATCGAGCTGGACTACGTCTCTTACGCCGACAAGGAGACCAAATACACCACCGAGATCGAGGCCGGCGTGGGCCCGGACGTCTTCCACCTGCATGGCTACTCGCTAAAGTCTTTTATCGAGAAGGGGTATCTCTACGACATCACCCCCTTCATCGAGGCTGAGGCAGGTGTCTACGGCGGCGACTTCCTGACCCCTTGGTATCCTCAGACGCTGGAGTTGATGCAGAAGGACGGTCGCTATTACGCCATGCCGGGTGACTTTATGTCCATGGTCCTGTTCTACAACAAGAACCTCTTCACAGAAGCGGGCCTGGATCCCACCAAGCCTCCCACCACCTGGGATGAGTTCGTGGATTATGCCAAAAAGCTCACCCGGGACCGGGACGGTGATGGTCAGACCGACACCTGGGGGTTCGGGACGGTTGGGGCGATTGACCCTGGGTTCGAGTTGCGCTTCACTCCCATCCTGTTCAGCCACGGCGGTGCCTATCTGACCCCTGACAACAAGTGTGCGGCCCTCAACAGCGCTGAAGCGAAAGAAGCCTTCAAGTTCTTCGTCGAGCTGGTCACCGTACACGGGGTGGTCCCCCCTGGGGTTACAGCCCAGAACCCGGGAACGGTGAGGCAGCAGATGGCCAATGAGCAGATCGCCATGCTGTTAGGCTCGGGCTGGACACCACCGATCGTTGACAAAAACAATCCGGACCTCAAAGCTTTTGAGGTCTTGGAGGCTGCCCCGGTGCCAGTGAAAGCGGGCCTGAAGCCCGAATTCAGCACCACCGCCTGGATCAGCGCCTGGATGATCAACCGCAACACCAAGCACCCCAAAGAGGCCTGGGAGCTGGTCAAGTTCATCACCAGCAAAGAGATGGAGCAGAAGTGGTTCGATGATGCCAACGTCCTCTCCTCTCGACGGGATGTCTCCGGAGGGCTCGAGGCTCAAGGGGTCAAGGGTTACGACAAGCTGCTCAACGACAAGTTCGCCAAGGTGATCGCGGCGGAACTGGCGCACGCCAAGTTTGTCCCTCAGCTCAAGGAGTGGCCGCAGATTATCGAGGCGGTCAATGCGGCTGCCCAGGAAGGTTTCACGGGCGCCAAGTCGCCGGAGAAGGCACTGGAAGACGCCTACAATCGGATCAACGAGATCTTGAGCGTCTATCGCGCCGCCGGCGAGACATGCCCTGCCTTTTAGTTGGGCTCAGCAGACGGAGGGCTGCCCGCGGGCGGCCCTCCGCTCTCTGTTATGGAGGCCGGAGTGATTGACATGAGAAGACCCCCCCCACGTTTTTTTGTATCCCACCAGGAACTGGAAGGCTACGCCTTTGTCCTGCCCAGCCTTTTGATGCTGTTCCTCATCCTGGGATTCCCCATGGCTATAGCCGTGCTGAACAGCTTTACCCCCCTCTGGTCTGAGGTGAAAACTTTCACCCTCGAAAACTATGTGAAGCTGGCCAGAGACGACCTGTTCTGGAACGCTCTGTTGATCACCTTCTACTTTGTGGGGAGTACGGTGTTGCTTCACCTTGTGGTGGGCTTGGCCGTAGCAGTAGCTCTCAATGCGCAAATCAGGGCCCATCAATTCCTCAGAGTGATGGCGATCCTGCCTTGGACGGTGCCGGATGTGATCTCCGGCCTGATCTGGCGCTTTATGTACAACCCGACCTCAGGAATTATCAACGATCTGCTGCACAAGACAGGGATAACCAACGCCTACATCGAGTGGCTGGCCCATCCCAAGCTGGCTTTGCCCAGCGTGATCTTCTCGGACGTGTGGCGTGGTTACCCCTTTGTGATGATCATTCTACTGGCTGGCTTGCAGGCCATCCCCCGGGAGTTTTATGAGGCAGCCCGGGTAGATGGGGCCTCGCCCCTTCAAGAGTTTCGTTACATCACCATCCCCCTCCTGCAGAGAATGATCATCGTTGCCGTGGCTTTGGACACCATCTGGCAATTCAGACGGTTTGGCCTCGTTTACAATATGACTTTGGGAGGGCCCGGGCATGCCACCGAGATCTTGTCCCTATACATCTACAAGCAATATTTTAAGTATTTTAACTTTGAATATGCCTCGGCTATGGCCGTGGTGCTGGCCATCATTATGCTGGTTATCAGCTTGCCTTATGTGCGCATGATGGTCCGGAGGGTGTGATGAAGATACGAATCGGTATCCTGATCGCTTACCTGTTCCTGGCTCTGGTCTGTTTATACAACATCATGCCCTTCGTCTGGATGGTATTCACCTCTTTCAAGACCGATAAGGAAGCCTATGCCATTCCCCCTACATTTTGGCCTCAAAAGCCAACCCTTGAGGCCTATATCCAGGTGCTCTTGTGGACGAAATTTCCCCGCTATTTCCTGAACAGCACCATTATATCCCTGGGCACCGCTCTGGTGTCCACGTTCGTCGGCTCGCTGGCCGGTTACGGCTTCTCCCGTTTTATCTTCCGAGGACGTGCCACCTTGATCGGGCTCATTCTGGCCACGCAGATGCTGCCAGGAGTGTTGCTGGTAGGACCATACTTTAAAATGCTGGCCAAGCTCGGCCTTTATAACACTTACCCGGGCCTGATCCTGGCCTTCACCTCTATTACCCTGCCGTTTAGCACCTGGATGCTGAAGGGTTTTATAGATACCGTGCCTGAGGAATTGGACCAGGCAGCTCTGGTTGATGGTTGCACCCGGCTCGGCGCCTATTTTAAAGTGATCCTGCCCGTGATTGCTCCGGGCATGGTGGCGACGGTGATCTTTGCGTTTTTGCTGGCCTGGGGAGACCTGCTCTGGGTGTTGGTTCTGACCAGCGGCGAGGACATGGCCACGGTCACCCTTGGCCTCAGCCGCTTGGTTACCCAGTTTCGCATCATCTGGCCGCAACTGATGGCCGGCTCCGTAGTTGGGGCCTTGCCACCCGTTATACTGTACTTGTTTTTGCAGAATTATCTGGTCGAGGGCCTGACGGCCGGAGCGGTTGAGAAATAGAGGAGGGAATTATGAGATTCGAGGGTAAAGTAGCTCTGGTAACCGGCGCCGCCCGGGGTATCGGGGAAGCCATCGCCCTGAAACTGGCTCAAGAAGGCGCGGATGTGGTCGTTACCGACGTGGACCTGGAAGGGGCCCAGCGGGTAGCACAAAAGATCGAGGGCCTGGGACGTAAGGCCAGGGCTATCCAGGCCGATGTCTCCCAACGCCAGGCAGTACAGCGGCTGGTCAGCGAAGCGGTCGCAACCTTCGGCAAGATTGACATCCTGGTGAACAACGCCGGGATCATCCGCCGAGGGACTTTTCTCGACCATGACCCGCAGGACTGGGATAAGGTCCTCAGCGTCAACCTGGGCGGGACATTCAACTGTGCCAAAGAGGTCGTGCCTCTGATGATTAAACAAGGAGGGGGAAAGATTATCAACATCTCCTCCGTGGTGGGCAAGATGGGCGACATCGCCTCTGCTCCATCTTATGGGACCTCCAAGGGAGCCATCAACACCTTCACCAAGTCTCTGGCGCGGGAGCTGGCTCCTTATGGCATCAATGTGAACGCCGTGGCCCCCCACGCCATCGAGACGGACATGAGCCGGGAGTGGTCCGAGGAAAAGCGCCGCCAGATTGTGGAAGCTATCCCAATGAAGAGGTTGGGCAAACCCGAAGAGGTGGCCGAGGCGGTGGCCTTTCTGGCCTCAGAGGGGGCCAGCTTCATCACCGGTCAAATCCTCGACGTTAACGGCGGCTACTTGATGGATTAGCACAAGGTGATGTCTATGAATCCTTCGACAAAGTTCAGGGTGAATCTGGACAGACCCTTTGATCTCACCGGGAAAGTAGCGGTGGTTACAGGCGGAGGGGGTGTGCTTTGCAGTGTGCTGGCCCGGGCTCTGGCGCAGTGTGGGGCCGGTGTGGCCGTGCTCGACATCAACCTCCCCGCGGCGGAGAAAGTGGCCGATGAGATCCGCGCTCAAGGGCATCGGGCTATCGCCGTTCAGGCCGATGTGCTGAACAAAGAGTCTCTTTCGGCTGCGGCTCAGCGGGTGATCGAAGCTTTTGGCCATATTGACATTCTGATCAATGGCGCCGGCGGCAACAAGAAAGAAGCCACCACCAGTGAGGAGCTGTCCTTTTTTGACCTCCCTGCTGATGCCATCCGCTGGGTTTTCGATCTGAACTTTATGGGCACGTTGCTGCCCAGTCAGATCTTTGGCCGTTACATGGTGGAACAGGACAGCGGCTGTATCATCAACATTTCCTCGATGGCTGCCTTTCGCCCGTTGACCAGGACGGTAGCCTATTCTCCGGCCAAAGCCGCCGTAAGCAACTTTACCCAATGGCTGGCTGTGCACATCTCGCAGACCTACTCCGCCCGGATTCGTGTCAACGCCATTGCTCCCGGCTTCTTTTTGACCGAGCAGAACCGCTTTTTGCTGACGGACGAACAGACTGGCGAGTTAACCGAGCGAGGGCAGGCCATCATTGACCATACGCCTATGGGCCGCTTTGGCGACCCCGAAGACTTGATCGGCCCAGTGCTGTGGCTGTTATCGGATGGAGCCAGCTTCGTGCACGGGGCGGTGATTCCCATAGATGGCGGCTTCTCCGCTTTCAGCGGTGTCTGAAAGGCTATTCAGCCTCCCGCAGGTTGAGCCGATTTACGGTTGAAATGCCCCGCTCGTTTGGGCTTCCAAATGCAGAGTCTCTTTGACAACCTGCGGGAGCCCTGGCCGAGTAATTCGGGAAATCATCAGGAGTTACCAATGGAGACAAACTATGTCAGGATTCAGCCGGAGGTCCTTGAAACCTTCTGTCAGCAGGTTTTCCAGAGCCTTGGCCTTTCAGAACAGGATGCCAGGATGGCGGCGGCTGTCCTGGTGGCTGCTGACGCGCGCGGTATCCCCTCCCACGGGGTGGGCCGCCTGTGGAGATACGTAAACGGGCTGAAGACAGGCCTGATGCTGCCGAATGCGCCCATCGAGGTCCTGGTGGACACGCCATCATCCATCGTGATCCACGCCCATGGGGCAATGGGTGCTCCCGTGAGCATCAAGGCCATGGAAAGCGTGATTAACAAGGCCAAAACCAACGGGGCGGCCTTTGGCTGCGTCCGCGACTCGAACCACTTTGGGATTGCCGGCTATTATGCCATGATGGCCCTGGATGAAGACATGCTGGGCATCGCCATGACCAATACGGCCGCCTTGGGCGTGCCTACCTTTGGGCGTCAAGTCATGTATGGCACCAACCCTCTGGCCTTTGCTGCGCCGGCCGATGAGGAGCGGGCTTTTGTTTTGGATATGTCCACGACCGTGGTCACCAGAGGGAAAATCGAAGTTTATGAGCGCCTCGGCAAAGAACTCCCCATAGGATGGGCCGTGGATAAAACGGGTCGGCCGGCCAGGGATGCCCGCACCCTGCTCGATGACATGTTCCACCGCGTAGGGGGCGGCATTCTGCCGCTGGGAGGGCTGGGGGAAGACTTTGGTGGGCATAAGGGCTACGGGCTGGCTGTAATGGTGGATATTCTGTGCGCCGTGCTCTGCGGCGCCCCTTTTGGACCGGACCTCTCGGATA
>JBBIJG010000114.1:0-7627 GCA_037446095.1 Caldilineae bacterium | reverse complement strand
GTCCTCTGTGACAAAGTCGCCGAGAGCGATGACAAGAAAAACCATATCCTCCACCGTGGCCATACCTGCTACGTGATGCTTAACCTCTACCCCTACAACAACGGCCACCTTATGGTAGCCCCCTACCAACACGTGCCCAGCCTGGAGATGCTGGAACCAGAGACCCTGACTGAGATGATGCTGCTGGTCAGCAAATGCCTTGTCGCCCTGCGCCAATGCATGAACCCCCAGGGTTTCAACCTGGGGGCGAACATCGGCAAGGTCGCCGGAGCCGGCGTCTACGAGCATGTCCATATCCACATCGTCCCCCGTTGGGAAGGCGATACCAACTTTATGCCCATCTTTGCCGAAACGCGCGTCATCCCCGAACTGCTAGATGACACTTACGAAAAGTTGAAAGCGCATATGTGTAGATGAGCAAAAAAGCTGGTAGAAGGATCGGCCAACGTCGAATCCGCCCTTCCTTGAAACGCCTATCCCTTGGGGCCGGACGCCGAGTGCCTCTGCGGACCGCACTGGCCCGGTTGGCCGGCTATCTGCCAGGACGACAACCCCGGCCCACGACCGAAGAGCAGAATCTGTGGAACCTTTACCTTGACGCCGCCTGGTTTGGCGTTCTGGAAGGTGTTGCCACCACTTTCGTCAGTGTCTTTGCCATCCGCCTGGGCGCCTCCAACCGAGAGATAGGCTGGCTGGCCGCCTTGCCCGCCCTGATCAACGTCTTCTGGCTTATCCCATCCGCCCGCCTCATCGAGCGCCAGCGGCGTCGTCTGCCCATCATCCTCCTGACCGGTTTCCTGCAACGCCTGGGCTATCTCCTCATCGCTTTGCTGCCCCTGTTCATCCACACCCATCGCGTAGAAGCCATGATCCTCTTGAACGCTTTGATCACCCTGCCCACAGCCATTGCCAGCGTAGCCCTCACCTCCCTTATGGCTGACCTGATCCCCATTGAGAAAAGGGCCAGAATGATCAGCATCCGCAATGTCCTCCTTTCCTCCACCAGCATGATCGTAGTCCTTGTGGGGGGCAAATTCCTGGACCTCATCCCCTTCCCCTGGAACTACCAACTGCTCTTGGGCCTGAGCAGCAGCATAGCCATGCTCAGTCTGTATCACCTCAAGCGCATCCAGGTACCTGAGGAGGTCACCGCCCGTCATCAGAGCCGTTCCAAGGAATTATTGACCCTCCGCCTTCACCGCTTCGCGAAGACAGTGGTCGGCCAACGCGACTTTATACGCTTTGCTGGGGCCAGCTTTGTTTACAACTGGGGCCTCTACCTGCCTGCCGCCCTCTATTCCATCTATCGGGTCAGAGATTTGCAGGCCAATGACACCTGGGTGGGGCTTCTGTCTATGGTCATGAGTGTCACTACTATCTTGAGCTACTTTTGGTGGAGCAAGGTCACTGAAAAACGCGGCAACCGTCTGGTGCTGATCATCTCCTGCCTGGGGCTGGTATTCTATCCCACGTTGACGGGCCTTTCGCCCCGTCTCGAGCCATTGCTCATCGTCTCGGTAATCGGTGGTGTGTTCTCGGCCAGCTACAACCTGAGCTCTCTTAATCTGATGCTGGAGGTCTGCCCGCCAGAACACCGTCCCAGTTATGTGGCCATCCATACCAGCCTGGTCAACGTGATGGCTTTCCTGGCCCCGCTGATGGGCACTTTTCTGGCAGACCTGACCAGCGTCATAATGGCCCTCCTGATCGCCGGGGGAGTACGGGTGATAGGGGTGGGGGTTTTGTACGCCCTCTTGCCTTCCGGCCATCCTGCCTCCCAGCTCCACAAACCAAGAACAATGCCGGAGTGACCGGAAGTCTCCACTGGTCAAAAAGCCCTTTTTCTGGTAAAATGTCCCTTCGGTCGAGTTGCCAACTCGACCCAAAGCAAACTCCAAGGAGGAACGAACGATGAGCAACCAACGCGAAGTGGTGATCGTCAGTGCCTGTCGCACCCCCGTGGGTCGTTTCCTGGGGGGGCTGTCCACTACCCCGGCTCCCCTTCTGGGAGCGATCGCCATCAAAGAAGCCGTGAGACGAGCGGGCGTAGACCCCGAATCCATTAGTGAGGTGTTGATGGGCTGTGTGGTACCGGCCGGGCAAGGCCAGGCTCCAGCCCGCCAGGCGGCTATCCATGCTGGCCTCCCCCATACGGTAGGGGCCACCACCGTCAATAAGATTTGCGGCTCAGGGCTGAAGACCGTCATGATCGCCGCTGATATGATCAGGGCCGAGTCCGGAGAGATCTTTGTCGCGGGGGGGATGGAGAATATGAGCCTGGGCCCCTATCTGCTGACCAAAGCGCGGGTCGGCTACCGCCTGGGCAACGCTGAGATACTGGACGCCACCGTCCACGATGGCCTATGGTGCTCCTTCACGAATCAGCACATGGGCCATTCGGCGGAATGGATCGCCAACGAGTACGGCCTCACCCGCCAGGAATTGGACGAATATTCCTTGCAGAGCCACCAGAAGGCTATCGCCGCTATAGATGCCGGGAAATTCAAAGAGGAGATCGTGCCGGTAGAAGTCCCTCAACGCAAAGGACCACCCACCATCGTGGACACGGATGAGTGCCCTCGGCGAGACACCTCTATGGAAGCCCTCTCCAAGCTGCCCCCGGCTTTCAAGCCAGACGGCATGGTCACGGCCGGTAACTCCCCGGGCATCACCGATGGGGCAGCGGCGGTCGTGGTGATGAGTGCCGAAAAAGCCAGGGAGCTGAACATTCGGCCTCTGGCCCGCATCATCGCTTACGATCAAGCCGCCGTAGAGCCGCTCAAAATCTTCACCGCTCCTATCTTTGCCGTGCGCAAGCTGCTGAAAAAGACGGGCACTACTCTGGACGACTACGATCTCATCGAGATCAACGAAGCCTTTGCCGCCCAAATCCTGGCCGACGGACGGGACCTGGGCGTGGACTGGGACAGGGTGAATGTCAACGGAGGAGCCATCGCCCTGGGCCATCCTATCGGCTGCAGCGGCACACGGGTTCTGGTGACGCTGATCCACGCCTTAAAAGACCGGGGCCTCAAGACCGGCCTGGCAACGCTGTGCCTGGGTGGCGGGGAGGCAGTGGCTATGTCCATCGAGATGGTGTGAATGGAGCGGGAAGCGTAAAGGTTCTCAACAGTCCAGAAATTGCAAGATGACCTCTTTGACGCGCTCAAAGAGGTCATCTTGTGCCTGGAACCAGCGTATCCGTTCATCGTCCAGGCGAAACCAGGTATATTGCTGACGTACTAAGCGCCGCGTCTCCCGTTTGATGAGGTGGACGGCTTCTGCCAGGGTGATCTCACCCCGCAGGTAGCACCCTATCTGCCGATACCCCAAACCCGACATGGCGGGGAGTTCATAGCCGTATCCTTGCTCCACCAGCCCTCTGACCTCCTCGACCAACCCCCTCGCGATCATGCGGTCCACCCGCTGGTCTATACGCCAGTAGAGGGCGGTACGTTCCATGGTCAGCCCAAGCTGTAGAACGCGATAGGGAGGCGGCTTTCGACATTGCAACTCGGAAATAGGCCGACCTGTCTCCAGGTAAACCTCCAAGGCTCTGATCACCCGCCGCACGTTGCGCGGGTCAATCTTTCCTGCAGCGGCCGGATCCACCTGACGCAGACGAGTGTGGAGGGCCAGCTTGCCTTTGGCTTTGGCTTCCTGGTACAACTCCGCCCGCAGGGCTTCGTTGGGCTTCACCCTGGGAATACTCCAGCCTTCCACTACGGCTTTTACGTACTGCCCTGTGCCTCCCACCAGGAAAGGCAATCGGCCTCTGAGCAGCACATTGTCTATCGCTGCGTAAGCCATGTCCTGATACTGTGCCAGGCTGAAATCCTCATTGGGTTCCACAACGTCAATCAAGTGATGGGGCACACGCTGGCGTTCCTCGACCGTTGGTTTATCCGTACCGATGTCCATGCCCCGGTAGACCTGGCGCGAATCGGCGGACACCACCTCGAGCTCCAGGTCTTCCGCCAGACGCAGAGCCAGGTGGGTCTTACCCACCCCAGTAGGACCCACGATGACTACCAGGGGCGGTCGGGAGCCGTTTCCACCTTCCATATTAACCTCCGGTCTTGGTCAGTATATTACAAGCTTTCACCTATGTCAAGCCAGGCCGAATTTCGCATCCTGGCCTAACCCCTCCCTCTGTCAGCGCATAGGGAGGTAGGGGGCCACAGCTCCATGGCATCGAAGTCCTGGCAGTTCTGGGATATACCTTATTCCGATCACGCCATCAGTTTGACGAGAAATGAATTTTGTGCTAAGATATTAGTGCTAATGGAGGCGTAGTGTAGCGGCCTAACATGCCGGCCTGTCAAGCCGGAGATCGCGGGTTCGAATCCCGTCGCTTCCGCTCCTCCCATGGGAGGACAGCCGCGAGAGTTTCCCTTACACTAAGGCTGTTGCGATCGCCCATCGCAGCAGCCTTTTTTAGTGCCTCCCATCCATCCGCCCAGGCTCGTAACGCCCCCGCCCCTCTACTCTTTGGAGACTGTCCTCCCCTGAAAATGTGGGATCTGGAATATGCCTTACGGGCACGTCATTTTCATCCGTCGTGGCGGAGGTCTACCGCTATGAATAACTCCTGAGGGAGTTTGGGAAAGCCCTGCGGTATCCCCCTGGGGCCTTGAAAAGTGGATTGAAAGATGCTATAATGTAAGTATCCTTTCCGCCGGTATTCTATCCCCGAGAGTGCGTCTACTTGAATTTCCAGACCCGCTCTGAGAGAGAGAAAGTGGCCTACGAGTCCTTCGCCATTCTGGGCGTCCGGGTCAGCAACGTGGACGTACCCGAGTCCCTGGCCATCATCGAGAGCCTGATCGAAAGTCGCGCCCCCCATCAGGTGGTGACAGTCAACACCGAGTTCGTGATGGCTGCCCAGAAAGACGCCGAGTTCAAAGCCATCATCAATGCTGCCGCCCTCGCCTTGCCCGATGGGTTTGGTATCTTATTGGCGGCCCGCTTCCTGGGTCACCCTCTCAAGGAACGGGTGACCGGCGTAGACACTGTGCAACGGGTGGCGGCACTGGCTGCCTGTAAAGGCTACCGCCTCTTTCTGTTGGGCGCAGCCGAAGGCGTGGCCGATCTGTGCGCTCGACGTTTGAGCAGTCAATACCCCAACCTGCAAATTGCCGGGACCTATTCCGGCTCGCCGGCCGTTGAAGAGGAAGACGGAATTATCGCTCTGATCAAGCAGGCCGGGCCCGACGTCCTTTTCGTGGCCTACGGGGCACCGCAGCAAGACAAGTGGATCGCCCGCAACCTGGAAAGGTTAAGGGTGCCACTGGCTATGGGAGTAGGGGGAGCTTTCGATTTCATCGCCGGGGTGAGGACGCGAGCTCCTCAGTGGATGCAACGGCTGGGCCTGGAATGGCTGCACCGGCTCTGGTGCGAGCCGTGGCGCTGGAGGAGAATGCTGGCCTTGCCGAAATTCGTGGGGCTGGTTATGTGGGAGAGGTTGGGAAAAACAGAGGACTGAGAGCCAAATGTCAAGCATTGAGAAAGATACACTCATTAGATTTTTGCCTCGTCTGCAAGGACGACGCATCGTGGTCGTCGGCGACGTGTTTCTGGACGAATACGTCGTCGGGCGGGCCACACGGCTCTCGCGGGAAGCCCCTGTCCCGGTCTTGGAGTTCGAGCGACGTTTCTGTCTCCCTGGTGGAGCAGCCAACCCGGCCAGCAATATCATCGCCCTGGGCGGAGTGGCCCATCAGGTCGGGGTTGTCGGCGACGATGAGGCAGGCAGGCAGCTTGTGCAAAAACTGCAAGAGGTGGGCATTGATGTGACAGGGGTCGTGACTGACCCCTCCCGACCGACCACCACCAAGACCCGGATCGTGGCCCAGGGCTCCCTGCGCTTCCCTCAGCAATTGGCGCGCATTGACCGTCTGGACCGCCGCCCGATCGGGAAGGACGTGGAAGGGGCCATCCTGGCGCAGTTGGAGAACCTCGTGCCTCAAGCGGATGCCGTGCTGGTCTCTGATTACCGCACCGGGGTGGTCAGTGAGGCCGTCGTTGCTGCCGTGCTGGACGTGACTCGCCGACACGACAAATTGGCCACCGTGGATTCCCAAGGTAACCTCTACAAGTTTCGTACCTTCGACCTGGTCAAATGCAACCACACCGAGGCCCAGACAGTGACCGGGCAGGCGCTTTCTACTGAGGAGGATTTCCGGCGCATAGGAGAAAAGTTCCTGAAGGAGTTAGAAGCCCAGGCCGTGGTCATCACCCGCGGGCCGGAAGGGATGTCGCTCCTCGGGACCACCCAGGAATACCTTCACCTTTCGGCCGCCAACCGCAGCGAAGTTTTTGACGTGACCGGGGCGGGTGACACGGTCATTGCCGTCTTGACCCTGGCTCTGGCGGCGGGAGTTGACCTGCGAGCCGCAGCCCATTTGGCCAATTATGCAGCCGGCCTGGTGGTGCGCAAGCTCGGCAACGCCACAGCCACCCCCGCAGAGCTGGCCTGGGCCATCGAGAACTGGAGCTAACACCCTCCACGTAACCTTCACACCCGTGTTGAGGGGATTCGTGATACAATTAAATTGCGGGAAGAGGGTTAGGGCGAGTCCTCCACACCCCCGGAGTCCCCCAGCCACTTCCCACCAAAAGCTGGAGACGGGTTGATGGCCGAGGAACAAAAGCCTTTGAGCGAACGAGAGATAGAGGTCCTCCGTCTGGTGGCCGAGGGGAAGACCAACCAGCAAATCGCCCTGGAGCTCGTCATCAGCGTCAACACAGTCAAAATCCACCTGCGCAACATCTTCGAGAAGCTGAAGGTCCAGTCGCGCACCGAGGCGGCTCTCTACGCCGTCCGTGAGGGATTGGTCACCGTCGTCTCACCCGCCATAGGAGCGGCAGCCACCGTTGAAGAGAAACCGCCCCCCAGAATCTCGCTGGCCAAACGGATGACCTTTGTGATTGCCACCCTGCTTGTCTTCGGGGTCGCTTTCTTCCCTTCCACCGGGATGAGCATGTCCGCCGGTGGAATCTCCAATGACTTTACCCATCACCCTGCCCCCAGAAATCCAGCGGGGGTCCGATTTGAGGTCTCGCGTTGGGTGAGCCGGGCCCAGATGCCCACACCACGGGAGCGATTGGCCGTAGTCGCCTATGAAAATCAGATATACGCCATTGCCGGCGACACACCAGGGGGGGTCACCGGAGTTGTCGAGATTTATAACCCCGACACGAACACCTGGACAGTCGGAACGCCCAAACCAACACCTGTGAGCAACATTGCGGCGGCCGTCGTGGATGGCCTGATTTACGTGCCAGGAGGTTATACTTCTGCGGGAGGAGTGATAACAGCCACGGAAGTTTACGACCCGGTCCATGACACATGGGACACCAGAGCTCCCCTTCCGGCTCCTCTTTGCGCCTACGCCATTGCCGCTGTGGAGGGCAGGCTCTTTGTCTTTGGCGGTTGGGATGGCGATTCATACGTAGCTTCGGTCTATGAGTATGACCCCCAAGCAGACCAATGGACGACCAAAACCGCTTTGTCAACAGCCAGAGGTTTTGCCGCTGCGGGTGTGGTCGAGGAGAGGGTCTACGTCGTCGGAGGCTACGATGGGAGGACGGAGTTTGCCCTTTGTGAGGAATACAATCCGGCACA
>JBBIJG010000113.1:0-7644 GCA_037446095.1 Caldilineae bacterium | reverse complement strand
GGCACCTCGGTGTCGGTGGGCGTAGCGGTGGGCTCAACCGTGTCTGTAGGCGTAGCGGTCGCTGTTGCCGTCAGCGTGTCTGTGGGTGTGATGGCCGCAGTCTCCGTCGGCGTGGGGGTGTCTGTCGGCTCCTGGGCGTGGAGCACCCCCCCGGCAGAGCGACGAGCACGACAACAAGCACAAGGGCTACGCTCAGAATGATCATGGACAAAGACTCCAGGCGGCGGGCAGATCTCTTCATCTTCTCCTCCAATGTTTCCATTCCTCGGGGCGATCAGGTGCAGGGATCGAGCAGATGTCAAACCTTCTTCTCACAGAAAAGAGATACGCCAACAGACGAGACGCGAACATCTCGCCGTTGGCGTCTAGCAATGCCCTTGAGACTTTTTTCTGCTCAGAAACGCCGGGCAAACCAGAAAAAGCTTTCAAAGATGGTTCTTTCATGGTCTGTCAGGCAAGGCTGTAGTATAGAATAGGGATGAGGCCCGACAAGCTTCAATCTTGCAATGGACCAGGTGCCGATTCTGAGGGCGATTTTCCCCGCACCTGGCCGTTCATCCGAATTTGTTTTGTCAAGACGACTGCTCGTGGGTACGGGTCAAGGGTGGTGATTACCCATAAGTCACTTTGTCAAGTAAATCTCGTGCTGGAGTCGAGGCTTCAGCCGGTATGAAATGGTTCATAACCCGCCTAAAGGCTCGACTCCACCGGGCCTACAGTTTGACATTCACATTGTGGGTAATCACCACGTCAAGGCACTTTTCTATTTACGCCATTTCTGGTATAATAACCACTATGGTTTCAGCCCCTGACCACCCTCTAACGGAAACCAACCGGTGATGGGGACTGAGGGCTAACAATTATTGGGAGAGCGCTAGAGTCATGAGAAAAGCCATCGGTTGTGTCCTGGTCCTGTTTATGTTGGAATGGCCGGGATGGATTTTGAAAATCGAAGCCCAGAAACCTGTGGTGCATATCCTCCTTTTCCATTCCCCGGCCTGCCCTCATTGCCAGTTCGTCATCAATGAGGTCCTGCCTCCCATCCAAAAGAAATACAGCGCTCAGCTCGAAATCAAACTTCTCGATATTAGTGATCCCTACTACTATGGGCTGCTCGTCTCTCTGGAGGAGGCTACCCACATACCGCCGGAACAACGTGGCGTACCCATGATGTTTGTCGGACGTACGGTCATGGTGGGAAGTCTCAGCATCCAAGACAACCTGGAAAGGGTGATTGAAAAATACCTGGCTGAAGGCGGGGCCGACTATCCTATCCCGGAAGTGCTGTTAACCCCCACCACACCCGGGCCCACAGCCACTCTTCAACCGACGGTCCAGGCGCAAGAAAATCGTATCCATATAGCCTACTTCTATGAGGTTGGGTGTCAGGAGTGCGAGCGCGTTACTTATGATCTCCATTATCTACAATCCAAGTACCCTCATCTTATGATTGAAACCTTTGACATCCAAAATCACGCTGCGCTAAGCGAGTGGCTGGGCGAGCAATATGGCGTGCCGGAAGAGAAACGTCTGACGACTCCCAGTATCTTCGTGGGCCAGGACTACCTCCTGGCCACCGAGATCAATGTCAAGAACCTGGAAGCCCTTGTTGAGAAGTATAGCCAGACCGGCGCCGAGCCCACATGGGAAAGCTTTGGAGAAGCAGAGGCCGACGAGGCCAGAAGCTCCCTTATAGAGAGATTGGGCTCCCCTGCCCTTCTCACTGTCCTGGGTACCGGCCTGGCCAACGGCCTTAATCCCTGTGCCCTTGCTACCATCATCTTCTTTGTTTCCTATTTGGCCTTCAGCGGGCGTAAAGGGCGTGAGATTCTTTTCGCAGGGTTAGCTTTTACCTTGGGGGTCCTCCTGACCTATCTGCTGGCAGGTTTTGGCCTCCTCCGACTGTTGGACCCCCTGGCAGCCATGCGCTCGGACTTGAGAAGCTGGATTTTTGGCCTGGGGGCCCTGCTGTGCCTGGGGTTAGCCTTCGTCAGCTTCCGAGACTACCTCACGACCCGACAGGGTCGGCCGGAGGACGTCAGCCTGCGTTTGCCCAGGCCCTTGCAGCGCTGGGCACATCGGATCATCCGCCAAAGCGCCCATGTCCGAGCCCTGGCGCCGGCAGCCTTCGTCCTCGGCCTGGTCATTTCCGCCCTCCTGTTGACCTGTACCAGCCCGCTCTACATCGGAGCGATGTTTCTTATCCAGGACGTGCCAGAATTAAGGGCCAGAGCTTATCTCTACATCTTGCTTTACAACCTGGCTTTCATCACCCCTCTGGTGGTTATTTTCCTGCTGGCCTACCTGGGTACTGCATCGGACCAACTGGCCCGTGTCATCGGCCGCCATACGGGAACGATCAAACTGCTGACGGCCGGTCTGTTCCTCGTGCTGGCAGGATGGTTGGCCTACGGATTGATTTGACAGCGCGGAGGCCTTAACAAATTGGAGCCTGGGGAGACGAGGAGACCCATGACTCAGAAGTTGTACCACGACGATGCCTATCAACAAGAGTTCCAGGCCCAGGTGCTTGCAAGGGTCCCGGCAGGCAACAGGCTGGGACTGATTCTGGACAAAACCTGCTTCTACCCCACCTCCGGTGGCCAGCCTCATGATCAGGGCACCCTCAATGGCATCCCCGTCAGCGATGTCTTCGAGCGGGAAGACGATGGGGCCGTGGTGCACGTCATGAGTGACGAGGTGAGGGGGCCTGTCCCAGACCAGGGAGCAACAGTCCATGGCCGGATTGACTGGGAACGCCGGTTCGATCACATGCAACAACATACCGGACAGCACATCCTGTCTCAGGCTTTCCTTCGGCTTTTGGGGGCCGAGACGGTAGGATTCCACCTGGGGGCCGGGGTTTCGACGATTGACGTGGACAAAGCCCCCCTGGAATCTGTGCAGTTGGACCAGGTTGAAGAGCTGGCCAACACCATCGTCTTCGCCGATTTGCCTGTGCGGACCTATCTCCTGAATCGAGAGGGTATGGCAAGCCTGGCCTTACGCAAGCGGCCTCTCATAACAGGCCCTGTCCGCATTGTCGAGGTCGAGGGCTTTGACATTTCGCCCTGCGGCGGCACGCACGTGAAGGCGACGGGAGAAGTAGGCCCTATCGCCATCACCAAAAGCGAACGACGGGGCTCAGAGACCCGCCTGGAATTTCTGTGCGGAGGACGGGCCCTGGCCGACTACCGTCGTCGGAGGCGTATCGTTAGCGAACTGGCCAGCCAGTTCAGCGTAGGAGATTGGGAACTGGGTGAGGCGGTCAACCGGTTGGCCGAGGAAGCCAAACGCTATCGCAAAGAGCTGAGCATGGCCAAAGATCGGCTCCTGGACTGTGAGGCAGCCCGGCTTTGGGCTGAAGCTGAGGAGCGCAGCGGGTTACGCGTTGTGAGGGCTGTCTTGACCGAGGGGGATGGTGGGACCCTCAAGGGCCTGGCCCAGCGTCTGGCCAGGAGGGAAGCCTGCGTCGCCCTCCTAGGCCTGCAGAGTGAGGAGGCCCTGCTGGCCTTTGCCCGCTCCGCCGACCTGCCCTATGATATGAGTGCACTCCTCAAGAGGGCCTGCCAGATCATCGGCGGGAGCGGAGGCGGGCGTCCCGACATGGCCCAGGGTGGTGGTCCGGTCAAGGAGAGATTGGAACAGGCCCTAGAGTGGGCCTGGAAAACTTTGGAGGAAAGCAAACATTAGAGATGCAGCAACTCACTCAGGATGTTTATGTGGAGACGAACCTGCGAGGAGCGAATGTCGGTTTCGTGGTGACCGGCGAAGGTGTTGTGCTCATTGACAGCCCGATGGTCCCCTCCGAAGCCCGTCTATGGCGGGACCAGATTGCGGAGATAACCGACCAGGAGATCATCTATTTGATCAATACGGACCACCATCGCGGTCATATCCTGGGCAATCAGTACCTCACCCCAGAGGTCATTGCCCATGAGCTGGCCTGGAAGGAGATGAAAAGCTACGGGGACTCCTTCCGGCAACGCCTCATCAATTTATTTAAAGACAGCGAGCCCGAAGTGGCCGCCGAGTTCGAGAATCTGCGGATCATTCTGCCTCGCCTTACCTTTACCAATCGGATGACTTTATACAAAGGAAACAAAACCATCCGGCTGATCCATGTCGGAGGACACACACCGGCCAGCAGTCTTGTCCACGTGGTCGAGGATGGTGTCCTGTTCACTGGTGACATTGTCATCAATGACGGGCATCCTTTCTTGGGACATGGGAACTCCAAAGAGTGGCTGAACGCCCTGACCTTCATCCGACAGCTCAGAGTGGACATAATCGTCCCTGGCCACGGGAAGATCTGTGGCAAGGAAGCCCTTCAGAAACTCTCCGAGTACATTCGGGAGATGAGAACCCAGGTGCGTAAACTCTACCTGGCCGGACGCAGCAAGACCGAGACGGCCAGCCGGGTAGATTTGTTGCACTTCTTCCCTGTCTCGGACAGAGACAGGCAGAAGATCCGAAAGCGGTTCAAAGCCAGTGTCGGGCGGGTATACGAAGAAATCAAGGCCTATCACAATCAATCCTCTGAGACCAAGGGGAAACAACCTGATGAGAAGGGCAGTGGGTGAAGGCTCACAGGAGGAGAGGCAGATGGCGATGGAGAAAAGCATGGCCGAGGTCAAGGCGATCAAGGAAAAGTACCAGGCGGAGCTTCTCCGGAAGGCCAACGTGGTTGGAGTGGCTATCGGTTACAGGGAGAAGGCCGGGCAGACAACCGATCAAATCGCTTTGACGGTGATGGTGAAGAAAAAGGTGCCTCTATCGCAATTGGATGCCAGGGACGTTATTCCATCCGAGATAGAGGGTGTCAGAATAGACGTGAAAGAGGTCGGAGAAATACGGGCTCTGACCTCACCCTGAAAAACAGCACCCGGAAGGAGGAAATCATGAGCGTAGAACGAGCCAGACAGGTCAAGCAACAGGTTGTCAACGCTTTGCTTGCCAAGAAGAACGTCGTCGCCTGCGGCGTTGGCTACAAGGAAACCAAAGGGGTAATGACCGATGAGCCCTGTATTGTGGTTTCCGTGGAGAAGAAAGTGCCCTTGGCTCAGTTAGCGGAGGCCGACATCGTGCCCCAGATGGTGGATGACGTAAAGACGGATGTCCTGGAGACGGGTCTCATCACTGCCTGGCAGGCTCCCACCGCCAGATGGCGCCCCGCGCTGGGGGGCGTCTCTATCGGGCACATTAACATCACAGCGGGGACCCTGGGTTGTCTCGTGTGGAAAGGGGGCGAGCTTTTCATCTTGAGCAACAACCACGTCCTGGCCGATACCAACCTGGGGAAAAAGGGGGATCCCATTATCCAGCCTGGCAAATACGATGGGGGGACCCTGGCCGACCAGATTGCCACCCTGGAAGAGTTCGTGCCCATTGATTTCGGGACCAGTCCCACCACGTGCCCCACGGCAAAAGCTGTCGAGCAGCTTCTGAACGCCATAGCCAGGGGAATGGGCTCAAGCCACCGGCTGGTGAGCTACCAGGAGTCTAAGGGGGAAAATCGGGTGGATGCAGCTCTGGCGCGGCCCCTTGCGCCGGACCTGGTGGAAAAGCGCATCCTGAACCTGGGGGTGCCCAGGGGTTCCAGGGAAGCCACCCTGGGACGAACATCAAAAAGAGCGGACGCACGACGGGGTTCACCACCGGCCGCGTTACCCAAATTGACGCCACGGTGCAGGTCAGCTATGGCAATGCTGGCATGGCCACCTTCAGCGATCAGTTCGTGGCCGGGGCTATGAGCTCCGGGGGGGACTCGGGTTCGGCCGTACTGGATGAGGAAGATTACGTGGTGGGTCTCCTCTTCGCCGGCTCTCAGAACACGACCATCATCACCCCCATCCAGTTTGTCCTCGACGCGCTGGGCATAACGATAGCCACCTAATACTGGTACCTCGGTTTTATTGTCAACCCATCTAGAGCACGTCTTCAAAACTGTCTGGCGTGGCGGTGACGGCTTCTCCACCTGCGGCGGGAGCTTCGGCAAGCCCAAAGGCCCTGACGTAAACGTCGGGGCTGAGCAGCCCAAGGGCGCTGAAGCGCCCCCGACGCAGCCGGAACAGCGTGCTTCAGCACGCTTGAGCCGCTCCGCCTGAACGTTAACGTTCAGGCCCAAAGGCCCGTCGGGGCGTGTATAGGGACACGCTAAACATTACCGCCATTTTCCGATACACTCTGCAGCGGGCTATTCCAGGGCGATTTATCGTCGGGTCTGAAAGCAAAGGCAGTGCCTTTGCCTGGCCAGATGGGGGTAAAGGTGAAAATAAATTGACATCTATCCTGGGATGTGTTATGATAACATAAAATATGAAACATGCGACCATGCCAGAACGGCGGAAAATCACCAATCTGGTCCTGGCTCTGGGGGCAGTGGCCCTGGGTGCCATCGCCCAGGGCCGGTTCGCCGCTGGGGAACCCGGGGACGCCCTCATTCTCTACGGAGTGGCTGTTGGAGGGTTCATCTATGCCTGCCGCCCTTGTGAAAAGGCCAAGGCTATGGAGGTGTCGGCAGAGTTTGCGGTGTCCCTCCGGCGGCTACGCGGTGGCACCGCCCTGCTCCTTCTAGCCGGGCTCTGCAGTGTCCTCGCTTTGCGCTCCTTGGGCCAACAGGGCGGTTCGCCTGGGGCCTGGAGTCTTTACCTGACCAGTCTGGTTCTTTTCGTTGCTGCTTTCTATGTCTGGGAGGAGAATTGCACCAAACATCTGGTTCTTCCCCCTTGCAGAGAGCTGATCCTCCTGGTCGTTATTTGTGCCCTTGGTGCCTTCCTGCGTTTCTATCAGCTTCAGTCCATCCCCTCTGGCCTCTTCTACGACGAGGCCATGAACGGCCTCGACGCGGCCCGCGTTATCCAGGAGCGGGTTTACCCCGTCTACTTTGAAGACAATTACGGACGTGGGGCCTTGTTCATTTACCTGTTGGCCCTCTCCTTCAAGTTGTTTGGAGTCAGCGTCCTGGCCATGCGCCTGGTCACAGCCACCCTGGGTGTATTGACCATCCTGGCCTTCTATTTCCTTTTCCGCCAGCTCTTTGGCTCTGGACTGGGTCTGATCGGCGCCTATCTTGTCGCCACCTCCCGCTGGCACATCAATTTCAGCCGGGTGGTCTTTGATGCGATCCTCCTCCCTCTGCTGGCCGCGTTGTCTTTCTATTTCCTGGGCAAAGGGTTACGCTCTCTGCGGCGGACCGATTGCCTCTGGGGGGGGCTGGCCCTGGGCCTGGGCCTGCACACCTATACGGCCTTTCGTCTGCTCCCTTTCGTCATCGCTCTCTTTCTCCTGTACAAAGTCCTGGCCGAGAGAGGCTTTGTGAGACGGTGCGGGTTGGGCATAGGGGTCTTTGCGCTGGCCTCTTTCATGGTCTTTGTCCCGCTGGGCCAATACGCCCGCCACAACTGGAAAGCTTTCACCGCCCGGGCCGAGGTGGCTTCTATCCTCACCAAGAGGAACGAACCCAGCCTGATCAAGGCGCTGTGTAACAAGACGCGAGCGCATCTGCTGATGTTCAACTACCGGGGTGATCCCAACGGCCGTCACAACCTGCCTGGTGAGCCCATGTTGGATTTTGCCACCGGTGTCCTGTTTGCCCTGGGCCTGGGCTACAGCCTCTACCACTGGCGCGAGCCCCGTTCTTTC
>JBBIJG010000112.1:4980-7700 GCA_037446095.1 Caldilineae bacterium | reverse complement strand
ACGCGTGGCGAGGAGACAAGGTGTACTGCGGGGGTCAGTCGGGCCAGCAGAGCGCGCACCAGTTCGCCACATTGGGGGGTCAACCCCCCAACGACTTTGGGGGTGTTGGCCACGGTGAAGACCTTGTCACCGGGGTTGATGCGCTCTGGTGAGAAAGCCAGGTGGAAATCCACTCCGGCCTTCAGTCCCGACCTTTCGAGGATGGGCAGCACTACCTCTTCCGTGGTGCCCGGATAAGTGGTGCTTTGCAAGACGATCAGTTGCTCCGGCCGCAGGTGAGGCACAATCCCCTCTGTGGCCTTCACAATGAACGACAGATCCGGTGCCCTCATCTCATCAAAAGGTGTAGGCACACAAATGAAAATGACATCTACGAGACCCAAGGTGTAGTAGTCGGTCGTGGGGATCAACTTTCCGGCGCTCACCAGAGGTGACACTTCCTGGGAGGGAACATCTTGAATATAGCTTTCGCCCCGTTGCAAGGTTGCCACCTTCCCACCATCCACGTCCAGACCGAAGACGCGGTAACCGGCCCGGGCAAAGCCCACTGCCAAAGGCAAGCCCACATAGCCCAGACCGATGACGCAAATTTGAGCCTCCCTGGTCTCAATCTTGTCCCTCAGGCTCATCTTCACCCTCGCAATGCGTGACGCGCTCCAGTTTAATCAGGGCCAGCAAGCCGGCCAGGGCAATGGCCCCCCCAATGCAGTATCCTTCCAGCAGACTGGCCTGGGTCACGAAAACGGCCAGGACGCCCAGCATCCCACACACCAGGTAAAGGATCAAGACAGCCTCCCGCTGAGTGAGCCCCATGGCCACCAGACGATGGGAGACATGGTCCTTCCCACCTTGATAGATCGGTACGCCTCTCCGCAGGCGCGAGATCACCACCAGAGTCGTGTCGAAGACAGGCAGTCCCAGCACGATCACCGGTACCATCCAGGTGACAATGTCCGGCCGGCCGGGGAAACGCAACTTGATGCCCAACGCCGCCAGCATAAAGCCCAGGAAAAGGCTGCCCGTATCGCCCATGAAGATGCTGGCCGGGTTAAAATTGTAGATTAAGAAACCCAGGCAGGCTCCCAGCAGAGCAGCCGCCAGAGCGCCCACCAGATACTGGCCGTTCAGGGCTGCCAGCAGCAAGAAGAAAGTCGCTGCCACAGCTCCCACGCCTCCAGAAAGGCCATCCATGTTGTCCAGCAAGTTCAGGGCATTGGTAATGCCTACGACCCAGAAAATGGTGACGGCCACATTGAGGAAAGGGTGGGGCAGAAACTGCACCTGTACCCCGGAAAGGACAAGGATTAAGGCGGCAATGATCTGACCACCCAATTTTATAAGAGGGCGCAGGCCCCAACGGTCGTCCCAGATGCCCAGAAAGGAAACCAGGGTGGCACCTATCAGGATGCTGACTAACTGGGGGATACGGAAGCGGTCCTCGAAAATCAAGAGGGCCAGAATAAAGGCAGCGTAGATGGCCAGGCCACCGAGACGGGGGACAGGTTTCAAATGCACTTTGCGGGCACTGGGCTGGTCAATAATCCCCCATTGCCAGCCCAGCCTACGAGCCAAAGGTGTGCCGCTAACGGCGAAAATCAGAGCCCCGGCGAAAATGAGCATGTAAGTGGTCATGATGTTGTCCTCCCGTGAAACGTGGTGCGTGAAACGTGATGCGTGATCAGGGGCTCGCCTGCTGTTGCAATTGAGCGATAAAGGCTTCCACGGCCGCTTTCTCGTTCTCAGGGGCCAGGCTCAAGGCAATGCGGGCCTCAGCCAGGGCCTCTTCTATACGCCCCAACTGCTGGTACAAGATGGACAGGTTTTTGTGGCTGGCGTAATCGTTGGGAGCCAGCCTGAGCACAGCTAGGTTCTCTGCTACCGCCTCCGTCAACCTGCCCGTTCGGGCGTAGATGTAACCCAAAGCGCTGTGGGCCTGGATGAGGTTCGGATTCAGGGCCAGAGCCTGAGAATAGACTGCCGCCGCCTGCTCCAGGTCGCCCTTCTGCAAGAGGTCCTGCCCCTGGGACAGGTAGGTCTGAATGAGTTCCTGGTCTGCTCTGGGAATCTGCTGCCCTGTCAGTTGCGCGATGTAACCTTCGAGAGAAGCCCTGTCACTTTCCGGCGCCAGACTCAAGGCGGCCTTAGCCTCAGCGATGGCTTCATCTATGCGCCCCAACTGTTGGTAAAGGATGGCCAGGTTTTTATGGCTGGCGTAGTCATCGGGCTTGAGCTCCAACACCTTGCGGTTTGCCTCTACGGCCTGGGCCAATTTCCCCTGCTGAGCATAGATGTAACTCAGAGCACTGTGGGCCTGGATCAGGTCGGGCTTCAACTCGACGGCCTCGCTGTAAGCTTCCACTGCCCGATCCAGATCCTTCATGGCCATGTAGAGGTCACCAAGTTGGAGGTACGTCTGGTCATATTTCTGATCCAAAGCCAGAGACTGCTGATACTTCTCCATAGCCCGGTTATAGTCCCCCATCATGAAATAGACCAGACCCCACTCGTTGAACAACTGGGCGTTGTGCGGGCTGAGGGAAGTGGCTTGGCGATAGTACTCCAGCGCCTGATTGAAATATTTCTCTTTTTCAGCCGGGTTGCTGGCCATAGCCCCCCGGGTTCGATAATAGCGGGCCAGATTGGCGCTATGGTCGGTGTTGAGAGGGTTGATGACCCTGGCCTGCACCAAGGCGTTCAAACCCTGGTCCAGGAAAGTGGTT
>JBBIJG010000112.1:0-4942 GCA_037446095.1 Caldilineae bacterium | reverse complement strand
CCAGATACGCCCTCCCCAGGAAAAGATAGTAAAAGTCCTCGTTAGGGGCGAAGGTCAAGGCCTTTTTGTACAGTTCAATCGCTGCGTCCCGGCTCTGGGGATTATCATAGGCCTGGCCCTGCTTGTAGTAGATGTCCGCCTTGATGACATTCAGGTTGGTCGTGAGGACAACCCAGGCCAGACCTACGATCAGGATGGGGTAGAGCCACCAGTTGGCGGGCCTCCAGGTTGGGGCGGGCAAAGCCACCTCCCGCACCAACGCGGTTGCCAGAGCCAGCAGGAGAAAGAAAAGGAAGAGATAGTAAAGAGTGATCGTATTGGCTATCCGGTCGGCCTGCTGCATCACCTCCGCCATAGTGGCCACATTGATCCGGCTTGACAACCGGCCGAGGTGGATAAAATGGAAGGCAAAAAGGCAGCTCAGGGAAACCACCAGATAGAGGAGAAAAGCCAGCCCCCAATCGGCCACCTCACGTTGGGGGAGATGGCCTCTCGCCCTACCGGAGAACAACTCGACGGTGATGATCAGGCCACCGAAGAGCCAGGTAATAAGGAAAAGCCAGAACACGCTGTGACTTTTGGCCGCGATGGGCAGATTCACCGTACGATAGTCAAAGACCATAGTCACCATCATGATACCTGCCAGCAGGGCATAGGGTACCATAGAGACCGCAAACCCTGAGCCAACCTCCACCGCAGGTTGAGGTCTGGTTTTCCTCCTGCGCTTTGTCCTGGGTTGCTCCCTGGGTGGTTCGGCCGGCACGGCTGCCTGAGAGGGGGCAGGCTCCGCTTCTCGGCGCAGATAATAGCCGATGACCACCATCAGCGCCGCGTAGACCCAGAAATAAGTGCGGGTTGCGGCGATGGCAATGCCAAAGTGGATCTCGATAAAGTGAGCCACCAGCGCCGAAAGCAAAGCGATGAGCAAAATCTGATAGGGAGCCTCTGCTTCTCTGGCCTCTCCCTTGTAGAAAAAGAAAGTATAGACCGCCAGATAGATTCCCAGGCCGATCACCATACCAAAAGGCAAAGCCACTCCCACAAAGTTGGCTCCCAACACCTGCCAGAAGCCGACCATGACCAGAAACCCGAAGCCCAGCCACAGACAGAGGAAAACGTTCCGCTCTCTGGAATTGGTGACCAACCCGAGCCGCTTTAAACCGTAGTAGAAAAGACCGGTGAAAAGGGTCATATAGACCCCAAAGCCCACCAGGCCGGTGATCACCAGGGCATCGAAAGTCTCGTTGTGGGAACGGTCTGGCGAGGCGTTGCGTGCCTCAACGTGAGCCAGGTCCGGGGGATAGAATCTGTTGTAGGCCACGTACATTGACTCAGGACCATAGCCAAGAAGAGGCCGCAGGAAATTCCACCTATCCGGCCTACCGTCAGGGAATTCCAGAGGCTCGTGAGGGGGAACCAACTCCACAACGCCCTTCCAAATCAAGACTCTGACCAATCCCGTGCCACTATCCGTCTCGAGGATTCGCCCCAAACGGCCGATGTAGGGCAGGTCCCTGAAGGGGGCCAATGGGGTATGGGGCAGGTTAAAAGCCACCAGAAACAGAGCTCCTATGACAGCGACGCCAACGACGGCCAAAGCCCATTGCTTGCTCCTTCTCCAGACGGCGAAGAGAAGGCCGAAAAAGTACAGTCCCCCCAAGAGACCCAGCATGGGGCCCCGGCTCTGGCTGAAGTAGATACACATCAACTGCGTGGTCAGAATGCCAGAATAGCAGCCGATAGAGATAAACTGGCTGAAGGGTTTTTCCAGGTAGATGGAAAAGCCAAACAGGGGGATGAAGAAGATCAGGACAACCAGCAGGCCTCCCCAGACGTAAAGGATAGCCGCATACAACTGCGCTCCAACAAAGATGGCGAACACGAGGAAAAAGATGGCCTTGTCCCACAGGCCCTTGTCTTCGAGGACGGTCAAGGAGGAACTGACAAGCCGGGCCAGGGTCAGGGGGACGGCCAGGATCAGATAGGCCGCTACAAAAATAGAATTACCCATATTGGAAGCCACGCGGGCGGTGACATCTCCTCCCCAGGGCAGGGGATCGAGCTGGCTGTGTTGAATCAGGCCGTAGAGGGAGATAGGCAGGCTGACCAGGATCACGGTGGTGACCAGGCGGTTCAGTTGCTCACGGTGGCGCAGCCCCTCCAAGACTAGGAAGAAGATGACGATGTAGGAGAAAGTGGTGTAAGTACCTTGCAGACGCTGATAGGAGCCCCATAAGCTGACCCGGGGCGTGATCGAGAACACGGTGCTCAGGATGTAGACGGCTATCAGAGCGAGGATAGGGAGGACCATAGGAGTTTGAGACATCCGTTTCCAGAAGGCAGGTATTGCCTCCTCCTCTGCCCCATTGGATTCCTTACCATCACCATGGGCCTGACCTTTTGGGGGCTGGGGATTTGAGGCCAGCCCTCTCTCCACCACTTTGATGACCCAGGCCACGGCCATGACCAGAGCAATGGAACGCAGCAGAGTGAGCTTGTCGGGTTCAAAGACCCGGCTGGAATAGATGTTGAAAAAGAGGGGCACAACGATAACCGCCGTCAGCCACCCGGCCTCGATGACTTTATCACAGAAAACACCCAATTTAGTGGACATGATGATCTCCCTCGAACCAGGCCAGGGTCCGTTGCAATCCTTCTTCCAGCGGAACGCGCGCCCTGAAGCCTAACAACCTCTCGGCCTTGCTCACGTCGGGCACGCGGCGGCGTGTCTCCTCAAAACCGACACCATAGGCCTCCGCATAAGAAAGGTGAACGATTTCTGAAGGCGAGCCGGTCAGTTCCTTGATCTTCCTGGCCAACTCCAGAATAGTCGTTTCCCGGTTGCTGCCGATATTGAAGCTTTGCCCTTCCCCCTCCTTCCGGGTCGCTACCAGAAGGGTGCCCTCGATGGTGTCATCAATGTAAGTGAAACAGCGGGTCTGCTGCCCGTCGCTGAACACCGTCAAAGGCCTGCCAGCAAGGGCCTGGTTGATGAATTTGGCCACGACGCTGCCATAGCCTCTGGGGTCAAGGCGAGGGCCATAGGAGTTGAAGTAGCGGATAATGCTAACCGGCAACCCCTTACTGTAGTAGATGAACCCCAGGTGCTCATCAATGGCTTTGGCCAGGGCGTAGGACCAGCGACCCACTGCCGTGGGGCCTAGAATACTGTCATCCCCCTCCGACAGGGGAGCTTTTTCCGACTTGCCGTAGACCTCCGAGCTGGAAGCGAGGACCACTTTGCGCCAGTATTTGTAGGCCAGCTCCAGCACGATCTCGGTGCCCCGGACGTTGGTCAGAATACCCTGTAGAGGGTTATCAATGACGTGTTTGACCCCTACCACGGCTGCCAGGTGGTAGATCAATTGCACCTGCCGTACCAGCTCTTCCATCGTCGCAACGTGCAAGATGGAATCATTGACAAAGTGGAAGCGTTCGTGGCCCAGGTTGTGCGCAATGTTGGCGATCTTGCCGGTAAAGAGGTTGTCAATGACAAAGACCTCGTGGCCCTCGGCCAACAACCTGTCTACCAGGTGAGAGCCAATGTAGCCTGCACCGCCAGTAACCAATACTTTCATACTCTTCAGCCCGAGTCTCCACCTTTCAAATCAAGCTCCCCAGGCTTCCGCTGCGCAAGCCCCGGCACTCCGCCCACCCTGTGGCTACCATGGGCTTGGCCGCAGCCATAGCTTCGATGAGCGAGCCCGGTGTACCCTCGTTCAGGGATAAAAGAGCCGCCACATTGAGGTCGGCATATGCGAGGCAGGTCACGCTGCCAGCCGATGCTTGAACCACTCGATAAGTAAGCGCAGCCCTTCCTCAAATTCCACCTCGACCTGATAACTCAGCCTCTCCTTAGCCCTGGTGATGTCAGCCAGCGAATGTCTGATGTCTCCCGGCCTGGGTGCGGTGTGGACCGGAGTGATGTCCGTGCCCAGAATCCGGTTGATGGTAGACACCAATTCCAACAGGTTATACCTCCGGCCGCAGGCAATGTTAAAGACCTGCCCCCCTACACCAGGAGCAGTAGCAGCCAGGAGGTTGGCCTGCACGACATTAGACACATAGGTGAAATCCCGCGACTGTTCGCCGTTGCCATAGATGATGGGCTGTTCACCTTTCAGCATAGCCGTGACAAATTTGGGGATTACGGCGGCGTACTGAGAAGTCGGGTCCTGGCGAGGGCCGAAGACGTTGAAATAACGCAAGGCTACCGTCTCCAGGCCGTACACCTGATAGAAGACCTGACAGTAGTGCTCTCCGGCCAGCTTGGAGACGGCGTAAGGTGACAGGGGCTCCGGCTTCATCTCCTCGATCTTGGGAAGAGCAGGGGTGTCACCGTAGATGGCGGAAGAGGAAGCGTACACCACTCGCTTCACCCCAGCGTCGCGGGCGGCCACCAGCAGGTTCAGCGTGCCTCGCACGTTGGACTCATCCGTGTCCAGGGGAGCGTCAATGGACTTTGGAACAGAGGGGATGGCTCCTTGATGCAAAACGCAGTCCACCCCTTCCACGGCCTGCCGTACCGTGCCCAGATGGCGCAGGTCGCCCTTGATGAGTTCGATGTCTTCCAGAAACGGGGCGATATTCTCCCTTTTGCCCGTAGAAAAGTTATCCAAAACCCGCACTTGCTCTCCCTGGTGCACAAGTTCTTCCACAATGTTGGAACCGATGAATCCGGCCCCGCCGGTGACCAGGTAGGTAGTCACAATTTCGGTCCTTTCCCTCTCAGCAGATTATCGTAAAGCCTGCGCCTTCGTCCACCATCTTAGCAAATTGAAAAGGATTGCCTTACCCACTTCTTGCCAGCTTGCCCCCAAGCCGCCTGGAAATAAAGGGGATGCTATTTGAGTTTGAGAGTAGGCAGATAGGGTGACTCTGGTCGTGGAACTAACCGTCGTCCGGCGGGATCCACAAGCAAATCCATCTCCTCGAGTACGAT
>JBBIJG010000111.1:1953-7726 GCA_037446095.1 Caldilineae bacterium | reverse complement strand
CGCAAAAGGGACCCGCTGAGCATCCCCCCCACCATAGCCAGATCCTCGGTAGGCAAATAGCCTCCCGCCGCGGCGTCGAACAGGATTTGGGCCGCGGGTGGGAATTCCTCGTCTCCCACCCACAGCAGGACTGCCAGAGGCAGGCGGGGCAGCGCCTCAAAGCGGAAACTGCTGTCGGCCAGGTCCAGTTTCTCGCCGCCCAGTGCCGCCGCAGCCTTCTCGAAAGCAGCTCGGTGGTGACCGAATTTGCCCTCCAAGGGGAGGAGGGAGCGCTGGCGAAAAGCCTGCTGGTAGAACAACCCGCCGGGCAATTCACGAAAGCTCACCCATTCCCCGCTCAAAGGGCGGCCATCGGCCGTCAGCAGGTAGTGCAGCAACAGGGTCTGCAAGCCGTAGGATGGCACCTTGCCCGTCTGTGGGGCCCACACCCTGGCCGTGGGATGCTCGACGACGTAAGGGGTGCCCAAAAAAGTAACCGTCACCCAACAGACGGAGGGCGCCACCCATTTCAGCGGACACCCGCCGCGCTGAGCCTGTGTGACGGGGTCGCTGGCCTGCCACTCCCGGACGGCCTTAGCAAAGGCATCGCGGTATCTGCCCGGCACTTCGTTGGAAGGGGGTCGGCTCATAGGTTCTCGATCGTTACCCAAACGTTCCAGTTCATTATCCTCCGGCGCTGAAATCAGCCCAGCTCTGATGATCTGGACTGAAGTATACCAGATTTTCAACTAGTTGACAACATCAACCCCCTGGGCCATCTTTGCTCTTATCAACAAGACATGGTATACTTAAGTCAGCTATTGGCTTGCGTAGCCGGGGAGCTTGACCTCACCCCCTTCCCCACAAAGGGTGTGGCGGAGAATTGCGATTACGTTTAGCGCGTCCCTATACACACAGACAGGCCCCTGGGCCTGAACGTTAACCCGTGCTTCCGGCACGCTGTTCTGCTGCGTCGAGGGCGCTGCAGCGCCCTGGAGATGCTCAGGCGGGACCTTTGGGCTTTCCAAGCCCTCTCCGCAGGAGGGTGAGAAGTTTGGAGGGACACCCCTCACGCCCTTCGGCCGCCCGGCTGAGCTCGTGAAGCCTGCTGCGCAGGCCTATCAGGAGATGGGAGATGTCCAAACGAATCCGAATAACAGTCGGCGAGATCTCCGCCCAGGCGGAGTTGAACGAGACCGAGACGGCCAGGGTCATCTGGGAGGCTCTGCCCATTGAAGGCCAGGCCAACACTTGGGGCGACGAAATCTATTTCTCCATCCCGGTGCATTTAGAGACAGAGAAGGGCCAGGCCACGGTAGAGTTGGGTGATCTGGGCTATTGGGCGCCTGGCACCGCTTTCTGCATCTTCTTCGGCCCCACGCCCGCCAGCCGCGGCGACGAGATCCGCCCGGCCAGCCCGGTCACTGTCTTCGGGCGGGTGCTGGGCGATCCAACCGTTTTCAAAACAGTGATGGATGGAGCGCGCGTTCTCATCGAGCAAGCATGACCCACCATAGATGTGAAAAACTGGACAAGATCCCGATTTTAGTGTATCATATTCTTGTTTAGGTTATGGGACCAAGTGCCTGGACCGAGGGGTGAAGCGACACACCTACGCTTTGGCCGGAGGTGCGAGAGCTGTGGCTGATTGACCCAAAAGGTGAGCACCTCTCCCGTTTTTACCGGCGTCGGGAGCCCGGTAGCGCACTGACTCCAGGGAGAATGAACGAGGGAGTGTTACGTTCGCCGGCCATGCCCGGCTTCGTCCTGCGTGCGGACTGGCTGGGGCCCCCCTCTGGTCACCTGCCAGACGAAATTGAGGTGCTACAGACACTTTGGACTTTGGATAACAGCTTATATACCTCAAGGAGTAGAGGCTTTAGCCGGTTCTGGGCACTACATATAGACCGCCTAAAGGCTCAACTCCAGGATTGTCCAAAGTCCAAAGACACTGGAAGCATTATAACAACACTATGATTTAGGAGGAGTTCATGGCAGCGTTAGGAGAAGACATTGCGACCCTTCTCAGAGAGCGGATAGAGGCTTTTGAGGTCCTACCCCAAGTAGTCGAGGTGGGGACAGTAATCGAAGTGGGCGATGGGATCGCTCGCCTCTCGGGCCTGCCCGGGGTTATGGTCAGCGAGCTGGTGGAATTTCCCCCCAAACCGGGGCGCCCAGAAAGCATCATGGGCATCGCTTTTAACCTGGAAGCGGACAACGTAGGCGTCATCATCATGGGGGAGTATACCGACATCGAGGAAGGCGACATCGTATATCGTACCGGGCGCATTATCTCTGTGCCGGTGGGTGAGGCCCTCATTGGCCGGGTGGTCAACGCCCTGGGGCAGCCCCTGGATGGCAAAGGCCCCATTCAGACCGACAAGTACCGTAACATCGAGCGCATCGCCCCCGGCGTGGTGCTCCGCAAGCGCGTGGACACTCCGGTCCAAACCGGCATCAAGGCTATTGACTCCATGATCCCCATCGGCCGGGGTCAACGAGAGCTGATCATCGGTGACCGCCAGACGGGCAAGACAGCTCTGGCCATTGATACCATCATCAACCAGAAAGGCAAGGACCTGATTTGCATCTACGTGGCCATCGGGCAGAAGCTGGCCAACATTGCCCAGGTGGTAGCTACCCTGGAACGGTACGGGGCTATGGAGCACACTATTGTGGTCGTAGCCTCGGCTTCTGATCCGGCGACCTTGCAGTACATCGCCCCTTATGCCGGGTGCGCCATGGGCGAGGAATTCATGGAGCAGGGTAAAGACGCCCTCATCGTATACGATGACCTGACCAAGCACGCCTGGGCTTACCGTCAGGTCTGCCTGCTGCTACGGCGACCGCCGGGCCGGGAGGCCTATCCGGGCGACATCTTTTACCTCCACTCCCGTCTGCTGGAGCGGGCAGCCAAGCTGGCTCCCGAATATGGCGGCGGTTCGTTAACCGCACTGCCCATTATCGAGACCCAACTGGGGGACATCACGACCTACATCCCCACTAATGTGATCTCTATCACCGACGGTCAAATCTACCTGGAAAGCGATTTGTTCTATGCTGGCATCCGCCCCGCTCTCAACGTCGGCATCTCCGTCTCCCGGGTCGGGGGCGCGGCCCAAACCAAAGCTATGAAACAGGTGGCCGGCAAACTTAAATTGGACATGGCCCAGTTCCGGGAACTGGCTGCCTTTGCCCAGTTTGGAGCTGACCTGGACAAAGCGACGCGTGACCAGTTAGAGCGAGGCCAGCGCATCACTGAGATCCTCAAGCAACCCCAGTACGAGCCCATGCCCTTGGAACAACAGGTCATGATCATCTATGCCGTCACCAATGGCTACCTGGATGATGTGCCCATCGCCAAAGTTAAAGCCTGGGAGTATGCCTTCCACGCCTGGATGGCCGAGCATCATCCTGAGATTGGACAAAACATCGCCACGACAAAGGAGCTCTCTCCAGAAACCGAAACCGCCCTGCGAGCGGCTATTGAAGAGTTCAAAGAATCCAAGAGCCGGGCTGCATAGGCCCGGATAATCACTACACTGAGGAGATCATATGTTTCAGCACAAATTCTACAACGTTACCCTCGTCTTAGCCGTACTGGCTCTGACTAATCTGGCCTGTAGCCTGTGCGGGCTCGGCGGGGGAGGCAAAGTCCCCTTGCTACCTACAGAGATCCCAACAGAAGCTGCACCAACACCTACTACAGAGGTCACAGGAGAAGCCAGCCTTCGGCTGGACAAGACGACCTTTGCCCCGGGTGAACAGATACAGGTGCATTTCACAGCGCCATCCTCATTTCCCAGTGATGCCTGGGTAGGGATCATTCCCTCAGAAGTGGCGCATGGGAGCGAAGCTGAAAACGATCAGTATGATCTGGATTACCAGTACCTGGAGGGGCTTACATCAGGCATGCTCATCTTTGTAGCGCCTGATACGCTAGGTTCCTACGATTTCCGTATGCACGACACGGACGACGAGGGCCGAGAAGTGGCATCCCTCACATTCACGGTAGTCGCAGGAGAGGAAAAAGTCAGTCTCCAATTGGACAAAACAACCTTTGCGCCAGGCGAAGAGATTCGGGTGTATTTCACAGCCCTATCCTCATTTCCTGACAGCGCCTGGGTAGGGGTCATTCCCTCAGACGTTCCGCACGGTGATTGGCAAAGCGAATATACCTATATGTCATATCAGTACCTGGAAGGGCTTACATCAGGCGAACTGACCCTCGTAGCACCTGATACACCCGGCTCTTATGACATGCGTATGTACGACGCTGACCCTGGCAAAGAAGTGGCATCTGTTACGTTCCAGGTAAAGGGTGATTAATTCTTCATCCCATCCATCTATTGAAGATGACCATGAGGTGAAAAGTTGGCGACCGTTCGTGAGATCAAGAGGCGTATCCGCAGTGTCAATAACATCGGACAGATCACGCGGGCGATGGAGGCCGTGGCTGCCTCCAAGATGAAACGGGCCCAAGACCAGGTGTTGAGCACCAGAGCCTATGCTCAAAAGGCCTGGGAAGTCCTCACCCATCTGGCCAGCCAACGGGCAGCAGATGAAGCTATGCATCCCTTGCTTCAGGTGCGCCCGGTGAGCACCATTGGTCTGGTGCTGATCACCTCCGACCGGGGGTTGTGTGGCGCGTTCAACCACAATATGATCCGCCGAGCCCTGGAGTTCATCGAGGCGGCAGGAAAGGCGACCGTCCAATTGATCACCGTGGGCCGCGTGGGACGGAACTTTATGCTGCGTCTCGGCCAGCCCATTGTGGCCGAGTTCTCCGGTTTACCTGCCAGCCCCAGACTGATAGATGTCACGCCTATCGCCCGGGTGGCTATTGACTGTTTCCTTGGAGGGCAGTTCGATCTGGTCTATCTGGCTTACACCGACTTTATCACCACCCTCACTCAACGGCCAGCCATTAAACGGTTGTTGCCCATTCGGCCTACAGAGCTGGAGACCCAGGCCATGGCCGAATACGTTCGGGACACTAGGCTGACTATGGTCGGTGAGTACATCTACGAACCCGATCCGCATACTATTCTGAATGAGGTGTTGCCGCGTTTCACCGAGCTTCAGGTCTACCAGGCAGTGCTGGAGTCTATCGCCAGCGAACACAGCGCCCGCATGGTGGCCATGCGCAACGCAACCGAGAGCGCTCAAGAGCTGGTGGAGGAGCTGACTCTGAGTTTTAACAAGGCCCGCCAACAGGCTATTACCCTGGAGATCATGGATATCGCCGGCGGTGCCGAAGCCCTGGCCCAGGCGCGGGCGGCCCGGTGAGGACAAGATGAGGAGAGCCAATGCCCCTGGCGGTAGAGGTTTACGAGAAGCTACGCACCAAGATAGGCCAGGAAGAAGCAGCCCTCCTGGTTCGCTTCGTCGAGGAGGCCGTCGAGAAGAGGGCAGCCACCAAAGAGGACATGCTCGAGGTGAAACACGCCCTGGAGCAGAGGAGCGCCGAAGTTAAGGCCAGCCTGGAGCAGAGGGTAACCGAAGTCGAAGCCGGTCTGAAGCAAGAGATAGCCGAGGTTAAGGCCGGCCTGGAGCAGAGGATAACCGAGGTCGAGCACCGGCTGGAACGTCGCATGGACCGCACTTTCTACATCTTGCTGGCAGCTTTGCTCATCCTCAACGGCGATAAGGTCCTGGGATTTCTGAACTCCCTGCTGACGCTTTTCAGATAATCATAGCTTAAGGAGGTTCTACAATGCCTAGAGGTACGCGAGGCAGAATCGTACAAGTCATGGGACCGGTGGTGGATGTAGAATTCCCCCCCGATCAGCTT
>JBBIJG010000111.1:1643-1901 GCA_037446095.1 Caldilineae bacterium | reverse complement strand
TGGTTGTCGAGGTGCGGCAACACCTGGGCAATGATTGGGTACGCACCGTGGCCATGGACTCTACCGATGGCCTGCGGCGGGGCATGGAAGTCATTGACACGGGTGCCCCCATTACCATGCCTGTAGGACCGAACACCTTGGGGCGCATTTTTAACGTCTTGGGCGAACCTATTGACAATCTGGGCCCCGTTGAAGCCGCCGACCGCTATCCCATCCATCGGCCCCCTCCCCCCTTCGAGGAGCAGGTGACCGAACCGC
>JBBIJG010000111.1:0-1622 GCA_037446095.1 Caldilineae bacterium | reverse complement strand
ACGGGTATTAAAGTTATTGACCTGGTGGCTCCTTTCACCAAAGGTGGTAAGACGGGGGTCTTTGGTGGGGCCGGCGTGGGCAAGACAGTGATCATCATGGAATTGATCCGTACCATCGCCACCGAGCACGGCGGCTTTTCCGTCTTTGCCGGCGTAGGCGAGCGGTCCCGCGAGGGCAACGACCTGTGGACCGAGTTGAAGGAATCCGGGGTCATTGACAAAACGGCCATGGTCTTCGGCCAGATGAATGAGCCACCTGGGGTGCGATTGCGGGTAGGACTGGCCGGACTCTGCCTGGCCGAGTATTTCCGGGACCAGGGTAAAGACGTGTTGCTTTTCATTGACAACATCTATCGTTTCTCCATGGCCGGCATGGAGGTTTCAGCTCTTCTGGGGCGGATGCCCTCGGCAGTAGGGTATCAGCCTACCCTGAGTACGGAGATGGGTGAGCTTCAGGAGCGCATCACTTCTACCAAGACGGGTTCCATCACTTCTATGCAGGCCATTTACGTCCCGGCGGACGATTACAGCGATCCGGCCCCGGTGGCCGTCTTCGCCCACCTGGACGCCACCATCGCCCTGGAACGCTCGATTGCAGAGATGGGGCTCTACCCGGCCGTGGACCCGCTGGCTTCCACCTCTCGCATCCTGGATCCTCGCATCGTGGGTGAGGACCATTACAACACGGCCCGTGAAGTGCAAAGGGTATTGCAGCGATATAAGGACCTGCAAGATGTCATCGCTATCCTGGGCGTCGAAGAGTTGAGCGAAGAGGACAAGCTGACGGTGGCTCGCGCCCGCAAGATACAGCGTTTCCTCTCCCAACCCATGTTTGTAGCTTCCGCTTTCACGGGTCGCGAAGGTCGGTATGTACCGATAAAAGAGACTGTCAGGGGCTTTAGGATGATCCTAGATGGGGAATGTGACGACATACCAGAGCAGGCTTTCTACATGGTCGGCACGATTGACGAGGTCTTTGAGGCTGCGGAGAGGTTGAAGCGCGCCTAAAGCCTCTCTTTTTGTGAGGAGACATATGTCTACGATAAGATGCGACATCGTCACGGTGGAGCGAGTGGTCTACTCCGATGAGGTGGACATGGTGATCGCTCCCGGCATCATGGGCACCCTGGGCATTCTGCCCAGGCACGCTCCTCTGATCACCGCCCTGACAGCGGGGGAGTTACGCCTCAAAAAGGGCGCAGAGGAGGAGAGCTTTGCGGTCAGTGGAGGCTATATGGAGGTGCGCCCCGATTGGGTGATCATCATGGCCGATACGGCCGAGCATGCCGACGAAATTGATGAAGCCCGGGCTGAAGCGGCCCGTCAACGGGCGGAGCAGTTCCTGAAAGAGAAACCGCCAGATATGGACCGGGCCGCCATTGAAGGAGCACTGCGTCGTTCCTACGTTCGGCTCAAAGTGGCCCGCAAGAGGCGACAGCGCCCTCGCCCTCAAGAGAGGGCAGAATGAAAGGCGCCCATGGACCGGGCTAACCCCGGCTTGAGGAGGGTCAATGTTCCGAAAAGAGATCGGTGTAGATCTGGGAACGGTCAATGTTTTAGTTTATGTGAAGGGCAAGGGCATTGTCCTGCAAGAGCCCTCGGTTGTCGCCATCTATGTGGAG
>JBBIJG010000110.1:6994-7731 GCA_037446095.1 Caldilineae bacterium | reverse complement strand
GAGCCGGAGCGTTGGCTGGTCATTGAGGCCACTCAGTCCGCCGAAATGGCTCAGCAGGTTATCAGAGCCGAAGTGGAAGCCAGACTCAAAAAGGTTGGAGGCCGAAAAGCCTGCCGCAAGGACACCAGGGCCACCATTGACATCACCTGAATTTGAGGACGGGGAGGGGGCGAGAGATGAAACTGATCATGAGTATCGTCCACAGCGATGATGCCAGGGGCTTGCTGGATACCCTGTCGAGACACGGGCATCGGGCTACGATGATCAGTACCACAGGGGGTTTTTTGCGAGAGGGCAATGCGACCATTTTTGTGGGCACTGACGATGATAAGGTGGATGAGGTTCTGGCTTTAATTAAGGCAAGCTGCCACACCCGCACTCAATATGTTAACCCCTTGCCTCCCGTTCTGGAGCCGGGAGAACTCTACATACCACCCCCGGTGGAAGTAGAGGTGGGGGGCGCTACAGTCTTTGTCTTGGATGTAGACCGGTTTGAGAGATTTTAAAAAACCTCAAGAAGCCAGGTTTTCCTATAGACACCCATTCACATCTCGCCATAGTCATCAAGCCCTGCGCCGCTCCCTCCCAGATCGGGCATTGCAGCCTCAATCTCTTCTGGGCTTTCTCCAGCTTCCAGGCGGTCAACGACTTCATCGAATTCGGGCCCCAGATCCTCGCCTATCTCGCGACTCATCTTCCTCATCCAGCGGGCCATGCTTTTGGGATCGTTCTCATCC
>JBBIJG010000110.1:0-6984 GCA_037446095.1 Caldilineae bacterium | reverse complement strand
AGGCCGGCCAGATTGCTGGGATCAGCCAGATCCTCCAGGCGACTTTCCTCGGACCGGAGCACGGCTACCCGGGAGACCAGGCGTGTTAAGTTTTCGGCGCCGCAGCTCGGGCAACGCGGTTGAGCCGTCTCGATTTCCGAGAAACTTCGCCAGTAGACAGCCACACGTTTTCGACAGCGGTTACAACGATACTCATAGATGGGCATGGCATTCCTCCCGAGATAGAATGTCCTGTTTTTATTATAACCCAAAGCACTTTTCAAATCAAATCAGACGTTTGCGGGCTTGTGTAGCAAGTAGGCGTGCGTCCCAATAAGGGGTGAAGGATGAGCGAGGGGACGCCCTCGTACTCCCGGCCTTCGCCCGGAGTGCAGGACGACCATCCAATCAAAATGGACCATGGACGAAAAGCAAGACTCTGAACTGGATATTGCCAGATTCTTAGAACCGCCGCCATTGCTGATTGTGCTTTCTGGCCCTTCCGGGGCGGGGAAGGATGCGACTCTGGCCCGCATGAAGGCACTGGGCTGCCCTTTCCACTTTGTGGTCACGGTTACTGACCGGCCTCAGCGACCCGGGGAGGTGCACGGCGTAGACTACTACTTTGTCTCTTCCGAGGAGTTTGCGGCCATGCTGGAACGGGGTGAATTGCTGGAGCACGCCGTGGTGTACGGCCAGAACAAAGGCATCCCCAAATCTCAAGTGCGCCAGGCGCTGGCCAGCGGGAGGGATGTCATCATGCGCCTCGATGTGCAGGGGGCAGCCACCGTGCGGCACATTGTGCCCGACGCCCTTCTCCTTTTCCTGATAGCCCCCTCTGAGGAGGAGCTCATCCGACGGCTAAGGGAACGCCAAACCGAATCCCCCCAAGAGCTGGAGAGGCGCATCGCTACCGCTCGCGAGGAGATGAAGAGACTGTCGGAATTCGACTATGTGGTCGTCAACCGGGATGGCAGGTTGGACGAGACGGTGGAGCAGATCATGGCCATCATCACCGCCGAGAAATGCCGGGTGAAGCAGCGAAAAATTGAGCTGTGACCTCGGAGGATCTGGGCTACAAGAGGCCCGAGGGTCTCAGGCGTGAGCTGGCAGTCCTGGCCGAATCACGCCAGGGGTTTCGGCTGACTGGAGAGGAGGCATGAATGGACGGGATAAATCCTAAGGCGGTTCGCCGTTCGGTGATCGCCGGGAGCTGGTACCCCGGCACCGAGCAGCAATTACGAAAGACAGTGCAGGGCTACCTGGACAACGTGGAGAAGGAGAGGCTGGATGGAGAGCTGATCGGCCTCATCAGCCCTCATGCTGGCTACATCTACTCCGGCCAGGTGGCTGCCTATGCCTACAAACAATTGGACGGGGTTTCCTATGAGACCGTGGCCGTCATCTCGCCCGTGCACCGCATGTTGGTGGGCCGCTTTGCAGCCACCAGCGCGGCTGCCTATGAAACCCCTCTGGGCCTGGTGGAGGTAGATACGGCCCTAGTGGCGGCGATAGACAAAGAAGTCGGTCTGGCCTATGTGGCCCAGGACAATGAGCATTCACTGGAGATCCAACTGCCTTTTTTGCAGGTCGTTTTGGGCCAATTCAAACTGCTGCCTATTATGATGGGAGACCAGGACCTGTTCTCGTGCCAGAACCTGGGTACAGCCCTGGCTAAGGTGCTCAAGGGCAAGAAGGCTCTCCTCGTAGCCAGCACCGACCTTTCGCATTTCCACAACTATGACACGGCTGTGCGCCTGGATGAGATTGTCCTGGAGCGCGTCGGTGCCTATGACCCAGAGGGACTGGCCCAAGACCTGAAGAAAGGCAAATGCGAGGCCTGTGGCGGCGGCCCGGTGATAGCCGTCATGCTGGCCGCTAAGGAGCTGGGGGCTAATAAAGCCAAGGTCCTCAAGTACATGAACTCCGGGGACGTGACGGGGGACCACTACCAGGTGGTCGGTTACATGGCGGCGGCCCTCTACCGGGCAGAGAGCGGATAAGTCCCATACCGGTGGGGATGCAGCCTGTCAAAAGCTCACCGACCGGGTGTTTCCGAAGGCGGCGGTGGGCTCTATTTCGCTTCCCCTGGGAACGGGATCAGTAGAGCAAGGCTAGGCCTTGCCCTTTTACCGCCTCTGGCCAGCAATGCCGCCCTTGCAGGCGGGTGACCGGCGCATAGCGCCCTCAAGCCACAGCTCTCAATCAGACTGATGGGGGAAAATGAGGAGCTCTTACATGCTGGAGAAACTGGCTCTGGTTGAAGAACGTTACGAGGAATTGAATAGGCTAATGGCCGATCCAGAAGTGGCCACAGATCCCATCCGTTTGAAAGAACTGGCTCAGGAACAAGCCGAGATCGAGGAACTGGTCCAGCTCTATCGTCAATACAAAGCCAATGAACAGGAGCTCAGGGAAGCGGAGGCCATCCTGCAGGGGGGCGGCGACGCAGAACTGGAGGAACTGGCCAGGGAAGAGATGGAGAGGCTAAACGCCAGGCAGGATGAGCTGTATGAGAAGCTAAGGCTTATGCTCCTGCCCAGGGACCCTAAGGATGAGAAGAATGTCATCATGGAGATCCGGGCCGGAGCCGGGGGTGACGAAGCCGGACTGTTCGCCGCCGATTTGTATCGTATGTACACCCGCTACGCCGAAAACCACGGCTGGTCCACCGAACTCCTCAGCGCTCATGAGACCGGAATTGGTGGTTTCAAGGAAGTCATCTTCAGCATTGAGGGCCGGGGAGCCTATTCGCGCTTGAAATACGAAAGCGGCGTCCACCGCGTGCAGCGGGTGCCCGTCACCGAGGCCAGTGGCCGCATCCATACCTCTACCGCTACCGTGGCTGTCCTGCCGGAGATGGACGAGGTGGAGGTGAAGATTGACCCCAATGATCTGGAGATCGAGGTCTACCGGTCGTCTGGTCCTGGCGGGCAACATATGCAGAAGAATGCGACCGCCGTGCGTATCACCCACTTGCCATCGGGCATGGTCGTGACTTGCGAAAGCGAGCGTTCCCAATTTCAGAACAAAGAGCGGGCCCTGGCCATCCTGCGGGCGCGGCTCTATGCCATCGAGGAGCAGAAACAACGGGAGGAGCGAGGCGAGGCCCGTCGCCTCCAGGTGGGCAGCGGCGAGCGTAGCGAAAAAATCCGCACCTACAACTTCCCCCAAAAACGGGTGACCGATCACCGCATCGGCCTGACCAGCTACCGCCTGGAGAACATTTTGGACGGCGACCTTGACGAGTTTATTGACGAATTGGCCACCACGGAGCAGGCAGAGAAGCTAAAAGCAGCCGGGATGAGGTAAGCTGATGGAAGACCGGACTCCTACCAACGTGCGAGAGGCGTTGGTCTGGGCCGTACGGACTCTCCCCAGTCGCCTCGAGGCTGAATGGCTGCTGGGACATGTCGTGGGGTTGACCAGGGCCCAGCTCCATGCTCATCCCGACCGCAAACTCAACACGGCGGAGTGGAAAACCTACCGCCACCTGATCGAGCGACACAGGCAACACGAGCCCATAGCTTACATCGTAGGCCACAAGGAATTTTACGGGCTCGATTTCTATGTAGACCGGCGGGTGCTGATCCCCCGGCCGGAGACAGAATTACTGGTGGAGAAGGGCCTGGAGATAGGCCGGTCGGCCTCCCACCCTCTGACCATCGCCGATGTCGGGACGGGCTGTGGAGCCATTGCCATTAGTTTGGCCTTGCATTTGCCCCAGGCGTATATTTACGCTCTCGATGTCTCCCCCCAGGCTCTGGAAGTGGCCGCCCGCAACTGTCGTCGCCATAAAGTTGAAAAGCGCATTCACCTGCTCCAGAGCGATTTGCTTTCGTCTCTGCCTGAGCCAGTGGACCTCATCGTCGCTAACTTGCCCTATGTCAGCAGAGCGGAATGGGAACAGTTGCCCCCGACGATCACGGCCTACGAACCCCGCCTTGCTCTGGATGGCGGCCCCGATGGCCTCGACCTCATTCGCCGCTTGCTGGCCCAGGCGCGATCCCATCTTAAACCTCAGGCGACGGTCCTGCTGGAAATTGGAGCCACGCAACGGGCGGCGGTGACCCATTTGGCCAGGCTTTACCTTCCAACCGCCACGGTGGAGGTCGTCCAGGATTACGCCGGGCTGGATAGGATGGTGATCATTGAAATACAAGCTGATAGCTGCTGATCTGGATGGCACCCTGATGGGTGAAGAGGCTATCATCTCACCTAAGGTGAAAGACGCGGTGCATCGAGCCGTGGAGCAAGGCGTCCGGTTCACCATCGCCACGGGCCGGGCTTTTGCCTCGGCTCTCTCCTTTGCCCGGGAACTGGGGATCAGCACGCCCCTCATTTGCTATCAGGGCGGGCTTATCCAGGACCCTTTAAGTGGGCAGGTGCTCTACGAGCGGTCTGTGCCCTTGTCGGTGGCCCAAGACCTCATCCGCTTCACCCGGCAAAAGGGGCTGCATCTCAACGTTTATGTGGAAGATGGCCGGGCCTATGCGGAGCGCGTGACTCCCGAAGCCGGGTACTACGCCGGCATCGCCAAGGCACCGGTCTACCCCGTCGGTGACCTGTTGGCTTTCCTGGACCGGAACCCCCTGAAATTCGTCATCGTTCTCCCCGACGATGGAGCCAGCGGGCCACTGATGGCCGAGTTGAGTGGGCTTTTCGATGGACAGTTGCGGTTTGTAAAGTCTTATGCCCGGTTTGTGGAAGGCATCCCCCAGGGCGTCTCCAAAGGACATGCCCTGGCTCGCCTGACCGACTACCTGGGCCTCTCTCTGGCGGAGACCATTGGCATCGGCGACAACGATAACGACCTGGAGTTGGTGGAGTGGGCAGGGCTGGGAGTGGCTATGGGCAACGCCAGCCCGGCACTGAAAGCCGCCGCCGATTACATCGCCCCGGCTGTAGACGAAGAAGGTGTCGTTGAAGTGATCGAGAAATTTATCTTGAAGGGAGAACCTTAATGGTCTGGAAAGAATACCGCTCCATGTTTCCCATCACAGAGGAATACGCCTATCTGAACCATGCCTCTATTGCTCCTTACTCTGTACCGGTGGTCAGAGCCATGGAGGACTTTATCGCCAGTCGTCACCAGAGAGGTTGGCTGGACGGCCCCAGTTGGGAAGACCGTCTGGAGAAAGTGCGGGGGCTGATAGCCCGGTTGATTGCCGCTGAGCCGGCCGAGATTGCCTTCACCACCAATACCTCTCATGGCCTCGGCATCGTAGCCACCGGCATTGACTGGCGGGAGGGAGATAACCTGATTGGCGCCGAGACCGAATTTCCGGCCAACGTCTACCCCTGGCTTAACCTCCGGCGTTTGGGAGTAGAGCTGCGCCTGGCCCCCGCCCGCGACAACCGCATCCTGGTTGAAGACATCGCCGCGCTCATGGATGAGCGCACCCGCTTGGTGGCCTTGAGCTTTGTCGAGTTCGCCACCGGGTTCCGCAACGACTTGAGAGCTATCGGCCAACTTTGTCGAGAGCGGGGGGTCTATTTTTGCGTGGATGGTATCCAGGGGCTGGGGGCTCTGGAGTTGAAGGTGAGTCAGACCCCCGTTGACTTTTTGGCGGCCGGGGGGCCCAAATGGCTCATGGGCCCCATCGGCACGGGCTTTCTCTACTGCCGCCGGGCATTGATCGAGAAGCTCGCTCCGGTCAGGGTTGGCTGGTGGAGCGTGGTAGACCGGGACGACTATTTCCGCTACGACTCCCCTCTGCGAGATGACGCCCGCCGCTTTGAAGAGGGCTCGCTCAACTTTCTGGGCCTCCACGGTCTGGGGGCCAGTCTGGAACTGTTGCTGGAGGTTGGCCTATCCCGGATTGAGGAACGGGTGCTGGGCCTGACCGACCATTTGATCGCCGGCCTGCAAGAGCGAGGTTACCAGATCACCACCCCTATTGCTTCGCCGCAGGAACGGTCTGGCATCCTGTGTTTCCAGCACCCCCATCACTCCGTGGATGACCTGGAACAGCGGTTGAGAAAGGCCAGGGTGGTCATCTCTAAGCGCGGCCAGGTCATCCGCGTCTCGCCCCATTTCTACAACGACGAAACGGACATTGACCGGCTGCTGGATGCCCTGCCGACCTGATTGTGAGTGTATCGGGTTGGGGACAGATTCTCAACGGCGGAGTGGAGGCTTCAGCCGGAATTACCCGCCTAAAGGCTCGACTCCGCGGCCCATACAGGTTGCGTTTGGGTTGTTTTCATGATATAATGTCAGCACTCGCTTGAGGCTCTTCGCGCCGAATGGAGGAAGAGGGATATGGTGAGCCAGGACTTGTTGGATATTCTGCGCTGCCCGGCCTGCGTCAGCGGGCCCAACCGTCGGCCGGGGCCAGACCCAGGGCGGTTGGAGCTGGTCAAAGGCGTGTGGCTGGTCTGCCAGGAAGAAGGATGCAACCGCAAATACCCTATCCGCGATGACATTCCCATCATGCTTATTGAAGAAGGGGATAAGTACAGAGATGTGCCCGTGGACCAACTGGGCATGCCGTGAGCTGGCCCCAATCGAGACCTGACAGATTTAGCAGCACCTGTCAGGTCTTGTGGCCTATTAAGGAGAGAAATGAAAAACGTGAGGAATCGGCTAGCCTGGCTGGCTGTGCTCCTTCCGATCCTGTTTTCGCTCACCCTTTCATCGGCCCTGGCCCAGGGAGGGATAACCGTCCTCACCAACGAGTACGAGACGGTCTTCCGGGAGACCATCACCTTCCATGTGGCCGCCGAGAGCGAAAACGAGATCACCGGTGTTGGACTTTACTACAAGGTCGGCGGCTTTCCTACCACCAACCGTGCCTATCCCAAGTTTGAGCCAGGCCGGAAAGTCGAGGCTCAACACGTGTGGGACCTGGTGCTCCATTACATCCCCCCCGGCAGCGAGATAGAATACTGGTGGAGGATTGAGGACGCCGCCGGCCATGAACTCAAAACGGACCCGGTGAGCTTTACCTATGAGGACGAGCGCTACGATTGGCACGAGCTTCGCTCCGACCGCATCATCCT
>JBBIJG010000109.1:0-7731 GCA_037446095.1 Caldilineae bacterium | reverse complement strand
GGCATCAATCCCTTCGGTCACGGCCTGGATGGAGAATTCGACCAGCTTGTTCGGCTCCCCGATGATGCGGTTGATGGCCCGGTAGACAGCGTCCACCGGTCCAGTGCCCACGTCGGCGTCCTCCACTATAGTGCCTTCTGGGGTGCGCAAACGGACGGTCGCCGTGGGGATGCTCTGGGTGCCACAGGTCACCTGTACATGTTCCAGGTGATAGGTTTCCTCGAAGAACATTTGCGCCTCGTCGGCGACGATAGCCTCCAGGTCGCGGGTGTCCACGGTCTTTTTCTTGTCGGCTACCTCCAGGAAGCGCTGGTACACTTTCTCGAACTGCTCTTCGTCTTCCAGGTGGTACCCCAATTGCTCCAGGCGGTGGCGCAAGCCGTGTCGCCCTGAGCGGGCGGACAGAACGATCTCTGAGTCGGGTATGCCGACCTCACGCGGGTTGATGATCTCATAGGTGGTGCGCTCCTTGAGCACACCGTCCTGGTGGATACCAGAGGAGTGGGCGAAGGCGTTGGCTCCCACGATAGCCTTGTTGGGTTGCACCACAATGCCGGTCAGGTTGCTCACCAGCCGGCTGGCAGGATAGATCAGGCGCGTGTTGATGCCGGTCGTCAGGCCAAAAAGGTCACGGCGGGTGTGCAAGGCCATGACCACTTCCTCCAGCGAGGTGTTGCCAGCCCGCTCACCAATGCCGTTGATGGTACATTCCACCTGGCGTGCCCCGTTGAGAACGCCGGTCAAGGCATTGGCCGTAGCCATCCCCAGATCGTTGTGGCAGTGCACAGAGATGGTTGCCTTGTCTATATTGGGTACATTATCTTTGATGCCCCGGATCAGCGCCCCCCATTCCTGAGGGATGGTGTAGCCGGTGGTGTCAGGAATGTTGACCACGGTGGCCCCGGCATCAATCACGGCCTCCAAGACCCGGTAGAGGTACTCCGGGTCAGCCCGACCGGCATCCTCGGCATAGTACTGCACGTCCTCGACGAAGCGTTTGGCGTACCGGACCGCCTCCACGCCCTGTTCCAGCGCCTTCTCACGCGTGGTGCGCAGCTTGTACCGGATGTGGATGTCGGACGCGCCCAGGCCGGTATGGATGCGAGGTCGGGCAGCCCCCTGCAAGGCTTCGGCGGCGGCGTCAATGTCCCCTCGATTGGCTCGCGTCAGCCCACAGATGATGCAGTGGCGAATTTCCTTAGCAATACGTTGTACCGCTCTAAAATCGCCCCGCGAGGAGATGGGAAAGCCGGCCTCGATGATGTCCACGCCCATCTGTTCCAACAGGTGGGCGATCTCTACTTTCTCGTCTACGTTTAGAGCTGCGCCGGGGGATTGTTCTCCGTCGCGCAGGGTAGTGTCGAAAATCATGACTCGATCCATTGTCACGCAGCATGCCTCCTGGTTTCAATTCAGATCGGCAGGTTCACCTTCGGTCATGTTTTTCAGACTGCCTACTTGGGATTGAGCCAGGGCATCATGGCGCGAAGCCTTCTGCCCACCTGCTCGATGGGATGTTCCCTCTCCCGGCGGCGCATGGTGTTGAAGAAGGGCCGCCCGGCCATATTCTCCAGGATCCAGGAGCGGGCGTAGGTACCATCCTGGACTTCGCGGAGCATCCGGCGCATCTCGGCGCGGGTGGCTTCGGTGATGATGCGTGGGCCGCCGGTGTAATCGCCGTGCTCGGCTGTGTCGCTGACCGAGTAGCGCATGTAGCTCAGCCCACCCTGTTGGATGAGGTCTACGATGAGCTTCATCTCGTGCAGGCACTCGAAATAAGCAATCTCCGGCTGGTAACCGGCCTCCACCAGGGTCTCGAAGCCCGCTTTGATCAGGGCCGAGATCCCACCACACAGCACGGCTTGCTCGCCAAAGAGGTCGGTTTCCGTCTCTTCAGCAAAGGTGGTTTCGATGACGCCGGCCCGGGTGCAGCCCAGCCCTTTGGCATAAGCCAGCGCCACCTCTTTGGCCTGGCCCGAAACGTCCTGATGGACAGCCAGCAGAGCAGGCACGCCACCTCCGGCCTGGTAAACCTCACGCATCCGGTGGCCTGGCGCCTTCGGGGCGATCATGCTCACGTCTACATAGGCCGGGGGGACAATCTGGTCGAAGCGGATGTTGAAGCCGTGAGCGAACATCAACGTATCGCCAGCCTTAAGCCCCGGCTCAATAGCCTGGCGGTAGACGTCCGGTTGGGCCGGGTCCGGGATCAGGATCATTACCACATCTGCCGCTGCTGCTGCTTCGGCCATAGGAAGCACCTTCAGGCCGGCTGACTCAGCCTGAGCCCACGATGGACTGCCCTCCCGCAGCCCCACCACCACCCGGCAACCGCTATCTTGAAGATTAAGAGCGTGGGCATGGCCCTGGCTGCCATAGCCAATAATGGCAATGGTTTTGCCTTCCAATAACGCCAGATCGGCGTCCGCATCATAGTAAATGTTCGCCACAGTTTTTCCTCCTTTAGTTGATTTGCCGCCCGGTGGCCTGGCTCATCCCATTGCTGCCCCGCACCATAGCCACGCGACCTGTGCGCACCATCTCCTTGATGCCAAAGGGACGCAACAGGTTCATCAGGGAATCCACTTTGCTTTCTGGGCCGGTGATCTCAATGGTCAGAGACTCGGCGGCCACGTCTACCACCTTAGCGCGGAAGATGTCCACCAACTGCATGATCTCCGCCCGGGTGGAAGCCGTAGCATATACCTTGATCAGGGCCAGTTCCCGAATGACCGTCGGTTGATGGCTGACGTCACTGACCTGAGTCACATTGATCAGCTTGTACAACTGCTTTTCCACCTGCTCAATGCCGGCGTGGTCCGCATCCACGACAATGGTCATGCGTGAGATACCGGGTGTCTCGCTATGGCCCACCGTCAGGCTCTCAATGTTAAACTGGCGACGACGGAAAAGGCTGGCCACCCGGTTTAACACGCCGGGCTTGTCTTCCATCAGAGCAATCAGAGTGTGTTTTGCCATCGTTCCTCCTTTTTGTGACTTTAGCTGGCTTGCGAACAGATGCCTTGCGCACGCCCATTACACCGGCAAGGGTCGGCGGATCATATCGTGGATAGCCGCTCCAGGTGCCACCATGGGATAAACGTTCTCCTCGGAGGCGATGTGAAAATCAATCAGAACGGGCCCATCAATCTCCAGCGCCTGCTCAATAGCTGAAACGACCTGGGCTTTCTCCGTGACGGTGATGCCGGGGATACCATAGGCTTCGGCTACTTTGGCAAAGTCCGGTCCCAGGAGGACCGAACCAGAATAACGGCCCTCGAAGAAGAACTGCTGCCACTGGCGCACCATCCCCAGATAGCCGTTGTTCAAGATGGCTATCTTGAGAGGCAACTTCTCCTGAACGACCGTAGCCAATTCCTGGATAGTCATCTGGAACCCCCCATCGCCTGCTGTGGTCCAGACCATCTGATCCGGACAGCCCATTTGCACGCCGATGGAAGCGGGCAAGGCGAAGCCCATCGTGCCCAGACCTCCTGAGGAAATGAGGCTGCGGGGTTTATCGTGGAGGAAGTACTGGGCCTCCCACATCTGGTTCTGGCCCACATCGCTGACCATGATAGCCTGGCCACCTGTGGCATGCCAGATCTGACGGATCACGTACTGGGGGATCAGCTCATCGGTCTCCTGGTCCAGAATATCACGGCTGGCCGATTCGCGACGCCACTCGTGAATTTGCTCCAGCCAGGCTGGATGGCTGGCCTCCTTGACCATAGGCAAGAGGGTTTGCAAAACCTCCCTGACATCACCCACAATGGGCAGATCGCTCCTCACATTTTTGCCAATTTCGGCCGCATCAATGTCCACCTGGATGATCTTGGCCCGGGGGGCGAAGGCACCCACCGCACCCGTCAGCCGGTCATCGAAACGGCTGCCCAGGTTGAGGAGCAGGTCGGCCTGCTGAAGCGCTTTGTTGGCGTAGGCCTCGCCATGCATACCCCCCATGCCCAGACAGAGGGGATGGGTCTCGGGCAAAGCGCTGATGCCCAGCAAGGTGGTCACCACAGGGATGTGGGCTTTTTCCGCCAGTTGTCTCAACTCGGCTTCGGCTCCGGCCAGGATCACCCCGTGGCCGGCCAGGATCAGCGGGGCCTCGGCTTGATTGATGAGGCAGGCTGCCTGCTGGATCTGACGGAAGTCGGTCGCCGGAAAAGGTTGATAGCCGGGCAAGGAGACCTCAGGGGGCTCCTCATAATCCAGTTCAGCGGTCTGGACGTCTTTGGCAATGTCAATCAACACCGGACCGGGTCGCCCCGTGCGGGCGATGTAAAAAGCCTCTTTGATGGTCATGGCCAAATCGCGGATGTCCGTCACCAGGTAGTTATGTTTGGTAATGGGCAGGGTGATACCGGTGATGTCTACCTCTTGAAAAGCGTCCTTGCCGATGAAAGGAGTGGCCACCTGACCGGTAATGGCCACCACCGGCGAAGAGTCCATATAGGCCGTGGCAATGCCAGTCACCAGGTTGGTAGCCCCCGGCCCAGAGGTAGCCAGGCAGACCCCTACTTTGCCCGTGGCCCGCGCATAGCCATCGGCTGCGTGGGCTGCGGCATGTTCATGACGAATCAGAACATGATGGATCGGGTATTCAGGCAAGGCATGGTAAAGGGGGAGAACCGCTCCACCGGAAATGCCAAACACAACTTCTACTCCTTCACGGACCAGGCTCTCCCACACAATGCGTGCGCCGTTCAGTTTCATCATTCCCTCCCTCACTATTCGCGATGCCTGATGAAAACCGCCCCCGTGCTGGCCGAGGAAACCACCTCAGCATAACGCCTTAGGTAACCGGATTGGATCCGCGGCTCCCAAGGGGGTAGATGGGCCAGGCGCTCCTGTATCTTCTTCTCCGGGAGTTCCAGCGTCAGGGTGCGGCCGGGGATGTCAATAGCGATGATGTCGCCGTCCTGCACCGCTGCCAGTGGCCCGCCAGCAGCCGCTTCCGGCGAAATGTGGCCAATAGCCGCCCCGCGCGTCGCTCCAGAGAAGCGCCCATCGGTCAACAGGGCCACCCTGTCGTCCAGGCCCATCCCCGACAGCAACGAAGTCGGCGTCAACATCTCCCGCATACCAGGGCCACCCTTCGGCCCTTCGTAGCGGATAACGAGGACATCACCGTCTTGGAACCGCCTGGCCATGATCGCTCGAGTGGCCTCTTCTTCGGCTTCAAAGACGCGGGCCGGTCCCCGATGGGTGAGCATCTGCGGAGCAACGACGGCCTGTTTGACCACGGCGCCCTGGGGGGCCAGATTGCCAAACAAAATGGCCAACCCACCACTGGGCGAGTACGGGTCATCGAAAGGGCGGATGACCCGACGGTCGTAGACCTGGGCTGTGACCAGATTCTCCACCAGGCGCCTGCCTGTCACGGTCAGGGCCTCACCGTCCAGCAGGCCAGCCGCCAGCAACTCGCCCATCACGGCTGGGATACCGCCCGCTGCATCTAACTCCTCGACATGATGCCCGCCGGCCGCCGGGCTCATCCGGCACAGGTGGGGGGTGCGGTCGCTGAAATCGTTCAACTCGGCCAGGGACATGTTCACTCCGGCTTCATGGGCGATGGCCAGCAGATGGAGGATGGAATTGGTGGAACCACCCAGGGCCATGTCTACGGTGAAAGCGTTACGGAAGGCGGCCTCGGTCAGAATGTCCAGGGGTTTCAAATTCTGGGCCAACAGGCTCATAATCTGCTGTCCGGCCTGTTTGGCCAGCCGGATACGGGCGGCATGCACGGCCGGGATCGTACCGTTGCCGGGCAACCCCATCCCCAGAGCCTCGGTCAGGCAGTTCATCGTGTTGGCGGTGAACATCCCGGCGCAAGAGCCACAGCCCGGGCAGGCCCCCCTCTCCAGCCGTTCCAGCTCCTCTGCTGCCATCTCCCCTCGGGTCACGGCTCCCACGGCCATGAACACATCGGCCAGGTCAACCGATCTGCCATCCAGCCGGCCGGCCAGCATTGGCCCGCCACTGACCACGATGGTAGGGATGTTGAGGCGCGCCGCGGCCATCAACATGCCGGGGACAATTTTGTCGCAGTTGGGAATGAGCACCAGAGCATCGAAGGCGTGAGCCTGGGCCATAATTTCCACCGAGTCGGCAATGAGTTCACGGCTGGGCAAAGAAAACTTCATACCCGGATGATTCATGGCGAGGCCATCGCACACGCCGATAGTGGAACACTCGAAAGGCGTGCCGCCAGCGGCACGGATGCCCGCTTTGACCGCCTCGGCAATCTGACGCAGATGGATATGTCCTGGGATGATCTCATTGAAGGAATGGATCACCCCGACAAAAGGCTGGTCTATCTCCTGCTCCGTGCAGCCCAATGCCCTCAGCAGAGAACGGTGGGGAGCCCGTTCCACACCTTGCCTTACAACGTCGCTTCTCATGACCCCTCCTTGCTCTCAGAACCCAACAAAAAGCCTTCACCCAGGGGCCTCCTCGCACCCCAAGGCAAAGGCGCCATTGCCAGGAGGCATCGTGCCTCGACCGATCTATCCTGTTACACGCACCACCAGGCCTTTGGGCCTGAACGTCAACTCAAGGGTGAAAGGCCCTCTGGACGCGACCCCGGTCGCTGGCTCAAAATGAAGAAGCCTCCCGGTTGGGAGGCTTCTGATAAAGCAAGATGCAACGATAGCCATGCACTCAATCCGACATCCTCCCAACCACCATTAGCTCCTTCACAATAGCAAGGAGCACAATAAGTACCAGGCTAATAAGGATAATGATGGTCGGAAGCAATGTCGAACCCTTCACAGACAAATAACCCTCTTCATCTTGGACTGCAGAGTCCGGCGCGTACAAAGGTGGGTATCCCCTTGCTCACCGCTATCCCTGCATGCTGGGGCGCGCTCTTGTTTGCAAGCCCATCTTTGCGTAAAAGCATATCACAATTTTGCTGATTTGTCAATACCCCTCGAAAATTTTTAAGGTTACCGCTACTCCACTACCTCAATCTGCTCTGGCTCTTCGACGATGATCTCCGGCGCGCCCTGGTATTCTCTGACCAGCCCTTTTACGCGCACCTTTTTGTCCAGGAACAACTTCTCCGGAGGCTCCGGGAATTTCGGCCAGGCATCGGGGAAGATGACCACCTTGAAGGTGGTCCTGTAGTCTTTGCCAAAATTAAGGAAGACTACCTTACCCGAATTGTAAGTGGCCACCACGGTTCCCTCCACAGTGATGGTCTGTCCATAGTATTGAGCTGCATCTTGCCAGGAGACGACGGCCGGTGGGGTGGGAGAAGCGGCGGGGGTAACGGTCACAGGTGAAGCCTCCGGGGTACTCCCAGGGCAAGGAGGGCAAGGGGTACAGGGAATACAGCCAGGGGGGTGGGCGAGGTCATACGCCGACAGAGCCATCTCAATCTGGCTCGGTTCCTCGACGATGATCTCCGGCGCGCCCTGGTATTCCTGCACCACCCCTGTGACACGCACCAGCCGGCCCTTGAATAGCTCTTCAGGCGGCTGTGGAAATTTCGGCCAGTCGCTGGGAAAGATGACGACCTTGAAGTGGCGGGCATAATCCTGGTGGAAATTTAGAAAGACAGCGTTGCCTGAATTATACGTCCTGACCACAAGGCCCTCCACCGTGACCATCTGGCCGTAGTACTGAGCTGCATCCTGCCAGGAGATCACGTTCTGGCGGGGGCCGCCAGGCCAGAGGGGGCCACTCTCGGAGACAGTCGGAGGGCAGGTCGGATAGGGGGTA
>JBBIJG010000108.1:317-7752 GCA_037446095.1 Caldilineae bacterium | reverse complement strand
ACTCTAATCGAGCCATCTGCCCTCGGCCACTAAATCGTTGTTCAAAGTCCAAGTGATGCGATACCACAGTTATGGAGGGAGAAGAATGACCAAAGGCATGGCACGGCAGACAGGAGATACCAATGACCAAGTTTCAGGCATCCTGGTTTTGACCCCGGCCGAGTCTAAACGGCTCATCGCCAAGGCGGTGGCGGCCATGCCTCAGGTGAAGAAAGCCTTGGGGAAAGGCCGGGTTGTCATCGGCAATGGCACCACCACAGCCTTCGTGGCCGAGGAGATTTTGGGCCGCCAGGTGTCCAAATATCGCTACGCGGCCGGCTACATCGGCGAGGGCAAGCTGGCCGTCACTCCCTCGGAGATAAGGATGGAGCCCTACGTACTGGTGGACGGCCATCCAGTAGATATGCTGGCCAAAGAGATTATCCAGGAGTTCGAAGCCGGCGATGTCCTCATCAAAAGCGCTAACGCGGTGGACACCGAAGGCCACGTGGGCTTCCTGATGGCCAATGACCGGGGCGGGACCATTGGCATGGCTCTGGGGGTACTGGCCGCTCGAGGTTGTCACTTTATCGTACCCGTGGGCCTGGAGAAGCTGGTGCCCTCAGTCATTGAGGCCTCCCGCAAGTGTGGCATCCTGCGCCTGAAATACGCCATGGGCTTGAAAGTGGGCTTGATGCCGGTGGTCAACGCCACGGTGGTGACCGAGATCCAGGCCCTGCACATTTTGGCTGGTGTAGAAGCCACCCACGTGGCCTCCGGCGGCATCGGCGGCTGCGAGGGAGCGGTGACCTTAGTAGTGGAAGGCAGTGACGAGGCGGTGCGGCGGGCCTTCGAGGTGGTGGAAAGGATCAAAGGAGAGCCAGCGGTGCTGGTGGAGAAGCAATGAGGTCGTGACCAACCTCTCCTTGCTCGCCGAAGGCCTCCTGAGCGAGGCGTGTGGGGCTCAGACTTCGAGATCAGTCGAGCCATGAGGACACCTTTGCCCATCGTGAGGAAAGGTTTTGATGAATTAGAAATGGGGAAAGGGGGATACAATGCAGGAAGTTCTTGAGACTCTAGAGCACCTGGGTGTGGTGCCGGTCGTCGAAATCGAGCGGGCAGACGACGCCGTGCCGCTCGGAAGAGCCTTGATAGCAGGCGGCCTGCCGTGCGCCGAGATCACCTTTCGCACTGCCGCCGCCGAGGAAGCCATCCGGCGCATCGCCTCTGAGCTTCCTGAGATTGTGCTCGGCGCAGGGACGGTTCTGTCGGTGGAACAGACCGAAAAGGCGGTGGACGCTGGAGCCCGCTACATTGGCGGCAACTTTGGCGCGCCCGGAGAGACTCGAACTCTCAGCCTTCGGTTTCGTAGACCGCTCCTCTGTCCCATTGAGGTACAGGCGCACCCGTTTGCGGTTCACTAACCTGGCACCCTCGACACGATTTGAACGTGCGACCTTCTCCTCCGCAGGGAGACGCTCTATCCGCTGAGCTACGAGGGCGCAAACCAACCAAAAGCCTTCGTCAAGGCTTCCCCACAGGCGGGGAGACAGGGATTCGAACCCTGGGTGGAGCTTTTAGGCCCCACAACCGCTTAGCAGGCGGTCCCATTCGTCCACTCTGGCATCTCCCCGTTGTGAACGAGCTATCTGGCGGAGGGAGAGGGATTCGAACCCCCGGTGACCTGGCGGCCACAACGGTTTTCAAGACCGCCGCCATAGTCCACTCGGCCATCCCTCCCCTTTAAGTATAGCAGAGAGAGGGAAGAATGTCAACCTGTGACCCCTCCTCACCCATCCACCTACCCGATCACTTCCACTCCCCCCATGTAGGGCCTTAAGACCTCCGGCACAACGATGCTGCCATCGGCTTGCTGGTAATTCTCCATAATGGCGATCATCACCCGGGGCAGAGCCAGACCGGAACCGTTAAGAGTGTGCACAAATTGAGGTCTGGCTCCGGGTTCGGGCCGATAGCGGATGTTGGCCCGTCGGGCCTGGAAATCCCCGCAGTTGGAGCAGGAGCTGACCTCCAACCACTCCTGGATGCCAGGAGCCCACATTTCTATGTCGTATTTCTTGGTCGCCGAGAACCCCAGGTCACCAGTGCACATCTGCACCACCCGGTGGGCTATCCCCAACCGGCGGCAGACATCTTCGGCGTTGTCCACCAGACGTTCCAACTCCTCGTAGGAGGTTTCGGGCGTGGTCAGCTTGTACATCTCCACCTTGTCGAACTGATGCCCCCGCTTGATGCCGCGCGTGTCTCGCCCGGCCGACATTTTCTCCCGGCGGAAACAGGCCGTATAAGCCACATAGTAGAGGGGCAGCACATTCGAGTCCAGGATCTCATCGCGATGAAGGTTGGTCAACGGAATCTCAGCCGTGCCGATGAACCAGACATCGTCTTCCACGTCGTGGTAGATGTTGTCGAGGAACTTGGGCAATTGCCCGGCCCCCCACATGCATTCCTCTTTCACCATGAAAGGCGGGTAAATCTCAGTATAACCGTGCTCGTTAACGTGCAGGTCCAGCATCCAGGTGATGAGAGCCCGCTGCAGTCTGGCCCCCATCCCCTTCAACACATAGAAACGAGTACCGGAGAGCTTGACACCACGCTCGAAGTCAATAATGCCCAGGGTGGAGCCCAGGTCCCAGTGGGGCAGCGGCTCGAAGTCGAACTCTCTGGGCTGGCCCCAGGTGCGCACTACCACGTTTTCGCTCTCGTCACGGCCTATCGGCACGCTCTCGTGGGGCATATTGGGCACCTGTAGCAGGGCGTTGTTCAACCGCTCTTCCACTTGGCGTACCTGGTCATCCAGCCCTGTGATGCGCTCGCCTACCACCCGCATCTCCTCGATGAGAGCCCGGCGCCTGTCGTCGTCTCTCATCCTCCCAATCTCTTTGGAGACGGCGTTGCGCCTGGCTTTCAAAGCCTCCACCTCCGAAAGCAGCGCCCGCCGTTGCTCGTCCAGGCTCAGGATCTCATCAATGGGAGCGGTGGCGTTCAGCTTGACCAGGGCTTCTCTGACCAGGTCAGGGTTTTCGCGGATGAATTTCAAATCCAGCATGGTCCATTTCCCCTCCTTTGCTTTCGATTGTATCACATAACCCCCAATCTGGCAATTTGAGATAGCCTGGTCGCCACAACCGATTGGCCCCTCCGCCGGGGCCAGGAGGACAACCTTAAAATTTTCGCAAAATCTGCTTCCCCTCTTGACAATAGAACGTATGTTCTGGTATAATAAAGTTAGAACAGACGTTCTATTTTGGTGGCGCACCCTACATCGAGAGCGATAGTGAAAGGAGGGTTATGGCCAATGGAAAACCTGACCAGTCGACAGCGCAGGGTCCTCGATTTTATCAACAAGTTTGTCGAGGAGAACGGCTATCCACCCAGCCATGAGGAAATCCAATCCGAGGTCGGCCTGAGCTCCAAGTCCCACGTCCACTTTTACTTGAAGGCCCTGGAGCGCGAGGGTTACATCGAGCGTGCTCCCAACATTCCACGGGGTATCCGACTGACCGGCAAATCGGCCAGGGGGAGATGGACAGGGATTATCAAGGTGCCTTTCCTGGGGAAGATTGCTGCCGGTGAGCCGATTTCTTTCTCGGACACAGGCCATGAGACTATTGAATTGACCCAGGATCTTGTTAAAGATGGAGAGGGCCTCTACGCCCTGCGGGTAGAGGGCCATTCGATGGTTGATGCCCTGATCAACGATGGGGACATCGTGGTCATGAAACATCAGCAGGATGCAGAGAATGGGGAGATGGTGGCTGTCAGGCTGAAAGACCGCGATGAGACCACATTGAAGCGGTTCTACCGGGAGCCAGAGCGCGTGCGTTTGCAACCGGCTAATCCGACTCTGGGTCCTTTGTATGTGCATCCGGCCAACGTTGAAATCCAGGGCAGAGTGGTAGCCGTTATTCGCCAAATGTAAAGGGGGAAGTGGTTCATGAACCGATCGGTTGACAGACCAGGGAACGGGTTGTGTGAGCACCGGAGTGTGGACGCCGATGGGCGCATCATCTGCGCCAAGATCACCTTGGGCGACAACGAGGTCTCACCCAATCTCTGCCGTGAGTGTCCGGCCAAAGCTATTTCTTGCCATCACCTTCATTTCTCTCTTCAGAAATCCTCCCCCTCGGCCATCGTTGTGCGCTACGCTGGCGGCCGCACCGAGGTCTGGAACGACGGGCCCCCTTCCCTTTCTTTCCTCCGGGCCGCCTGTGCACTCCATGTCGCTCCGATCAGCAGCCCTAAAGACTGCGCCGCCTGTAGCCTGCGTCTCACCGCCCTGCCTCAGCGCCAGGTCAGGGTTCAGATGGCTCGGCGCAAGCCGCGAGAGGGTAAGGTGGTTCCTTTCCCACAACCAAGAGTCGCCACAGGGTAGTTGAAGAGGGAGGATCATGTATCGTCTGTTGGAATTTCAGGCCACCCAAATTGAGATGGTTCTGGCCAGCCACGATGTGCCGTCACGGGTTTTCGGAGGGCTGGTCACCCCACGTTTTGTGCAGTTCCAACTGGTTCCCCCTTTGGGCACCAAGGTCAAACGCATTGCCAGTCTCTCTGAGGAAATTGCCTTGTCCTTAGGCGTCAAGTCTTGCCGCATTTACCGTCAGGGAGGGGCCATCAACGTTGAGGTGCCTCGCGAGGAGGTCCGCACGATTCGCCTGATCCCCCTCTGCCGTCGGCTCTCCCGGATACCGCCCTGCACGGCCGTGCTGGGGTTGGACGAGGGTGGGACGCCTCTGCTTCTGCACCTGCCCAGCCCTGATGTGGCTCACGTTCTCATCGCCGGTACCACCGGTTCAGGCAAAACCGAGCTTTTGCGCACCATGATCGCCAGCCTGGCCATGCACAACCGCCTGGGGGAGGTGCAAATGGTGCTCATTGACCCCAAAGGTAGAGGTCTGGCTCCTTTCGCCGGCTTGCCCCATTTGCTGTACCCCCTCGTCTACGACGTTGGGGAAGCTCTCCCTCATCTGAGACAACTAGTGGACGAAATGGAAAGACGGGATCGAGAAGGCATCAGTGAGCCCAGGTTGATGGTCTTTGTAGATGAACTGGCGGACCTGATGATGCTGGGTGGGAAGGAGATGGAACGGGTGCTAACCAGGCTTTTGCAGCGGGGGCGGGAGGCAGGGGTGCATCTGGTGGGCTGCACTCAGAAGCCCACGGCGGAGGTGCTGGGCAGTCTGGTGAAAAGCAACTTCCCGGTGAGGCTGGTGGGCAGCGTGACCAGCCCCGAGGATGCTAAAGTGGCGACCGGGATAGCCGGTACCGGAGCAGAGAAGCTTTTGGGCCGAGGCGACTTCCTAGTGGTGGTCAAAGGGCAGGTGTTGAGATTGCAGGCGGCCTACATTTCGGCCGGTGAGATCCAGCAGATGGTAATGAGGTTGCAAGAGGGGAGGCGACGCAGTCGCCGGTGGCTGGAAGAGGCGACCGGAACCGAAGGGCCGGCCGGCGGCAGTCTGAAAGCCCGGCTGACCGGCCGCTTGCGGTTGATCAAGGCAGGCAGCAGGTAGTTGACAGCTTGAGAGCAGAGAGGAGACCTGGTATGAGGTTGGACATCTGGTTTACGGAAGACATCCGCAATGCGCTGTTGGCGGCCAATGAAGCCAGTGCGGCCACAGCCGCAGTGGTTGCCGAGGTGATGGGAGAGGCGCAGGGCTCGTCAACGGAATGGCTGACTGTCAGCCTGCGGGCTTACCGGCAGGGGTTTGCAGCGGCCCTGGCGACCGTGGCCCTCGCCTTTGGCATTGCGCCGCAGGAGGTAACCCTCACCGGACTCAGGCTGCCTGAGGGCCTCCGTGAGGCATCGGCCGAGGCGCTCGGTCCAAAGAGACGAGGCTATTCGGAGGGCCAGAAGTCCCCTGCCCATCATTTAGAATGGGTCTAGAAGAGGAAGGAACCATGAAGAAACTTGTTGCCCTGATTCTCATCGCCTTCGCCGTGACTCTGGCTGTCGTCGTCGGCAACCGGATGAGCACGGACGCCATGGCCGTGGTGATCGGCATTGTCTGCGGGGTGGGGGCAGGTATCCCCACCAGTTTGCTGATCATGGCTGTAGCTTCACGGCGGGAAGCAAAGGAAGAGCGGGGGCAGGCTGCTTTCCCGCCGGTGGTGATTGTGAACCCAGGCCACCAGGTAGGGCAGTGGCCGCACTACTACTCACCCCCTACTCTGCCTCCAGCCTTGAGCCAGGGCAGCCCCCGTCAGTTCCGAGTCATCGGGCAGGAAGATGCGGTGATAGACGGCCAATGGATGGAGGATTAGAAGGCTTCGCCGGGCGCAAGGGGTCTCTCGTCCCGACGGGGCTATTTTCAGGTGAGGAGCGAGATGAAAGTCGGTTGGATGTGGTTCGATAACGACCCTGGACGGAGCCTGGAAGAGAAAATCCAACGGGCGGTCCAGCAATATCGCACCAAGTTCGGACGGTTTCCAGATACTTGCTACGTCAATCAGCGGACCGTCAATGGCGAAGGGTTCCGTTGTGGGAAGGTGAAGGTTGTCGCTGCGCGCCATATTCTGCCCCATCATTTTTGGCTGGGGATAAGCGGCGACACGCCACCTTGCTGAATTGAAAAAATCTCGATTTAAGGTATAATATCTACAGATAGCCATGCCGGCCGTTGCCCGGCTACGATGTTTGGGCACAGTTGTGGTCATCAAGAGGGCCGCCCTTGAACGCAAGAGCTATTCCGCCTCTGGTGGTTGAAAATCTATCTTTCCGCTACCGTACCCGACCGGACTATGCGCTGCGCCACGTCTCCTTTCAACTGGAGGCCGGTGAAATCCTGCTGGTGGCCGGGGCCAGCGGCTGTGGCAAGACCACCCTTATCCGTTGCCTCAACGGATTGATCCCTCGCAGTTACAAAGGTGAGCTGGACGGCCGGGTGATCTTGAATGGAGAAGACATCAACGGCAAGCCACTGGCCCTCATCTCCCAAATCGTGGGCACGGTCTTGCAGGACCCCGAGCGCCAGATCCTGGGCAGCCGTGTGATCAACGAAGTGGCCTTTGGCCTGGAGAACCTGGCCCTGCCCCGCGCAGAGATTGCGGCCCGCGTTGATGAAACCCTGGCTTACCTGGGCATTACCCATCTCAAGTACCGTGAGACCTTCTATCTATCGGGAGGTGAGAAGCAGAAGGTGGCCCTGGCCGGCACTCTGGCTATGCGCCCCTCTATCCTCCTCCTCGATGAACCTCTGGCCAGCCTGGACCCCGCCAGTGCCCAAGAGGCCCTGCGCCTTATCCGCCGCCTGGCCGATGAGGGGAAGACCGTACTCATTATCGAACACCGCGTCGAAGATGTGCTCAAGATAGGGCCCGATAAGGCGTTGTTCATGGTGGATGGGGAGGTGCGCTATTTTGGGCCCACAGCGGGCCTGGAGAAAGCCATTGACTACCATGAAGTCAAACTGCCGGCCCCGATGATCATGGCCAAAGC
>JBBIJG010000108.1:0-267 GCA_037446095.1 Caldilineae bacterium | reverse complement strand
GTGAAGAGAGCAGAAGCCAGTGTGCCCCTGGTGCGATTCGAGGGCGTGAGCTTTGCCTACGAGGATGGGCCGTTGGTGCTCCAGGACATTAACCTGGAGATTCACCGGGGCGATGTCATCGCTTTGCTGGGCCCGAACGGAGCCGGTAAGACTACGCTGGTGAAGCACGCTATCGGCCTGCTCAAGCCGAAGCGCGGACAGGTGTATGTGGAAGGGACAGACACCCACCAGTTGAGTGTGGCTCAGATTGCCCGCACCCTTGGTTAC
>JBBIJG010000107.1:3868-7758 GCA_037446095.1 Caldilineae bacterium | reverse complement strand
GTTCTTCATGGCCAGGTCCATAATTTTGCATACCTTCTCGGCGTGCACCTCGCTCAAGGAGCCGCCAAAGACGGTAAAGTCCTGGGAGAAGACATAAACCAGGCGGCCCTCGATGGTCCCCCACCCGGTGACCACGCTGTCACCCAGGAATTTCTGCTCTTCGATGCCAAAGCCCACGGCGCGATGGGTGACGAACATATCCAACTCGCGGAACGAGCCGGGGTCCAGGAGCAATTCCAGACGCTCGCGGGCGGTCAGCTTGCCCTTGGCATGTTGGGCATCAATACGTCGCTGCCCCCCACCCAGTTTCGCCTGCTCTCGTAACCGGCGCAGGTGTTCGATTTTGGGGTCAACTGGCATAAAGTCTCCTCCTTGGGCTCAAGAATTCCAGAATAACGAAATAGCTGTCATATTGATTAACACCCAAGTCTCGGTTTGGTTCTGATGATTTCCCAAAAAACCAAATATTTCCAGCCAAGCTACATCGCGGCCCCCACGCTCTGGAGATATTTCTCCAGGCGGGCCACAAAGCGCTCGGCGTCGTCCAAGATTTGGCGGGCTTGTTCTTCGCTAAACTGGGCTTCGTCCTTGTAGTCAGCATCCAGGCGATGTTTGAAAGCCTGGCTGTAGATTCGCCCGTATTCTGGTTCAATCAGGCCCGATCCGACCAGGTACTGATGGACGGCCGACTCTACGGCTGAATGCTTACTGCGCCGGATGTCGAAGACCAGCAGGGCTGCCGAAGCGATGGCGAAAACGGCATAATAGGCCTGGCTGATTGCTGGACGGTATTTGCCCTGCTCGATCAACAGTCTGGCCGTTTCAATATCTTCCTTGCATCGTTCCAGACGTATCCCAATAATCAGTTTGGTGTTCTCATCCATCTGCTCCTCCCACGGTTTCGAAGGGCGATGGGGCTGAGGGCACTCATCGGCGGCTGGCTGATAACCAGGCCACAGTTCCACCCCTTCGTCGCGGATGTTGCGGAACAAAGGTTCCTCGTGGCGGCGCATCCAGTCGTAACGCGAGGCCCCGACAATCAACTCGGAGAGGGCCACGCCGTAGTCGAGTTTGAGGGGGAAGCTGAGTTGGCCCACCGCTTCCAGGAGATGTGGGTCATCGCTGTTCATAACGACCAGCAAGTCAAGGTCGGACTCCTGGCCATAGTCTCCCCGAACTTTGGAGCCATAGAGCACGACCCGGACCACCATGTCGCCGTATTCCTCTTTCAGACGCCTGAGGTATTCTGCCAGGGCTCTTTTCTCTTGCTCGGTCAAATGCCCTAATGAATCGTGGGCCTCTACTCTTTCCATCTCTCACGCTTCACTCTAACGCAGTATCTGATTGGCGATGACAATGCGCTGGATTTCGCTGGTCCCTTCGTAGATCTCGGTGATCTTGGCATCGCGATAGTAGCGTTCGACGGCGTATTCCTTGATGTAGCCGTAACCGCCGTGAATCTGGACGGCTTTCTGGGTGACCCACACCGCCGTTTCCGAGGCGAAGAGCTTGGCCATGGCCGCTTCTTTGCTGTAGCGCTGGCCCGTCTTCTTAGCCCGGTCTTTGGCCAGAGCTGCCTGATAGGTCAGGAGGCGCGCGGCCTCGATGCGGGTGGCCATATCGGCCAGCATCCATTGGATGCCCTGGAACTCGGCGATGGGCTGGCCGAAGGCGTGGCGCTCCTTGGCATAGGCCAGGGCCGCCTCGTAGGCCCCTTGGGCAATGCCCACCGCCTGGGCGGCGATACCCACCCGCCCTGCGTCCAGACTGGCCATGGCGATCTTGAAACCCTCCCCTTCTTCCCCCAATCGGTTAGCTACCGGGATGCGACAGTCTTCAAAGACCAGCCCACAGGTGGAGGCAGCCCGGATGCCCATCTTGTTCTCTTCTCGACCCAATGAGAAGCCAGGGGTGCCCTTTTCTATCACGAAGGCGCTGATGCCGTGATGCCTTTTGCTGGGGTCGGTCACGGCAAAGATGATGAACAAATGGGCGAAAGGAGCACTGGTGATGAACTGTTTGGTGCCGTTGATAACATACTCATCGCCATCCCGGACAGCTCTGGTCCTGATGGAGGCGGCATCGCTGCCGGTCTCCGGCTCTGTCAGCCCGAAGGTGGCGATCCATTGACCACTGGCCAGAGGCGGTAAGAATTTCCGCTTCTGTTCTTCGCTGCCAAAAGTGACCAGGCCGTGGCTGCCCAGGGAATTGTGCACGGCCAGAATCACCCCTGTGGCGGCACAGGCTTTGGAGATCTCTTCTATGGCAATGACATAACTGACGGAATCGGCCCCGATGCCTCCGTACTCCTCGGGGATGGCCAGCCCCATGAAGCCCAGTTCGGCCATCTTCTTGAGGTTAGCCAGGGGAGGTTCGCTCTTTTCGTCCAATTCTGCCGCCACGGGAGCAACTTCGTTCTGGGCAAAATCCCGCGCCATCTTGCGGATCATCTCTTGCTCTTCGTTGAGTTCCAGGTCCACGGTAAACCCCCTCTACGTAGTACTTCAATATATTACAGGCTTTCGGAAAAGAGAAGACAGATGGTCTCAGAAAGTAACGGTCACCCCCTCAGGCTACCGTCACCGGGGCAGTTGTCGAGGACAGCGTCTGACCTGCCCAGGGAGGTCGTTGAGAAGTACGGTGCACCCTGGACTGAGCCCGGCAACATCTGGACCAATGGCCCCTACGTGCTGAAAGCCTGGGAGCATGATGGGCGGAAGGTGATGGTGAAGAATCTCCTTTACTACCAAGCTGAAAGTTTCCATGGCGCGCATCAACTGGATGATGTTGGATGACCACGAGGCGTCGGCTTTGTACGGGCAGGGAGGCTGGACGTGGCCCGGCTGCCCGTTGATGAAGTGGCATGGATGGCAGTGGACGTGGCCACAGCTCATTGACAGGGCCTGAGGAAGGCCGCCTGTGAGTGTCAAAAGGCCATCCCACTGAGGATGGCCTCTATTTTGCATGAGATTTACGCCGATGCCCGACTACTTCTCCAGCTCTCCCTCTATCGGGACAGGCTTGATGCCATCGTAGACTTGTCTACCACTCAGCATGCGCAGGATAATCTCGGGCGTTTGTTTGCCCAGGATGCGGTGCATCTCCACCGGAGACAGAGGGGTGTTACCGTTGGCCAGGAAAAGGCGGAAGATCGAAGTCGTCAGGGCCGTCTTTTCGGTGATGTAATCGGGCCGTTGACTGCAATGGGTGCGCACGCATTGCCAGAGGCCGTCAACTTTCGTCACTTCGGCCGTCTCTGGGTCAATCCAATCAATCTCGCCGGTCTCCAGGTTGGCGTAGAGGGCTTGACATTCGGGACAGAGATGGCTCCGCAAATGGACGCGAAAATCCCGGCCCTGCTTACGCCACCATTCCAGGTCAATATGGAATTTGGTATGAATATTGGGCTTGATCCATTGACTCATGGCTTTCACCTGGTATCTGGCATGACTGTGACCGGCTGGGCGAAGGTAATGCCTTCGCCCATGCCCCTCTTCTTTCAGGCTCTCACGGTCCAGTAACCACCGCCCACATGATGGAAACAATCCCGGCTGCAGAGTTCGGCGAAAATAGGACCTGGTGGACAGCGCCTGAGCACATTGACAGCGCTGTAAAGGGTCTTGGCGTGTACGGTGCCCTGGGGGCTGAGCTTGGCCAGTTCCGGGAGAACCTCCCGCATAATCTCGAAAATCGGTTTCCCTGTTTCCTCGGTTGCTATCCAAAGGCTGTCTACTTCTACCGGCTTATCTTCACCGATGACCATCAGCTCATCATACTCACAGCCAATAGGCCGTTTCTGCATTTCGAAAGTCAACTTGCCTTCTACCACTTTAGCCACCCGGATCCACTCTCGCTTCATGCGGCGGGGTTCGTAATCAATGATGAAAGTG
>JBBIJG010000107.1:0-3834 GCA_037446095.1 Caldilineae bacterium | reverse complement strand
ATGTAAGCGCCGGTGGGTATATTGTGCTCTCTGTACCACTTATCCAGGCCGTAGACGTATTTGTCCCGGTGGACAACCCAGCCGGTCATTTTCTGACCGCTCCGGCCATCTATAATGGTTATTCTGGTACGCTGGGTGCTGCTCTGGGGGAAGAGAACAGCCAGTCTGGGGGACAGAGGTATTGTACCCACACGGTAATGAGGGTAGGTTAAAGTAAAAGTCATGGCATAAAGGGGCTTTTGGATAGAGGGACCGAAAAGGGCTGGCTCGCTGGCTTCATCCTCGAGCTCCCGTTCCAGGGCCAGTAGCTCGGCGGAAATCTTCCCCCGGTCATAAGGCTGCGGGGAGTAGTGGAGGCGTCGGGGTGGGTGGATGGCCTCGGGGGGCTCCAGACGGCGCAGAAACCACAGGACATGAGCGTCGGTCCCCACATCATCGAAGCGGTTATCGTCTCTCAAGGCATAATTCAGAGAGAAAATCTGGACAGATTGGTCAGAGTCGGTAGGTAGCTCCAGGACTTTCAGCAGCTCTTCAGGGGGCAGAGGGGTGCCTCTGATTTCCAGAGCGGCCTCGGCGATGTTGAGATAGCCCACATGGATGTCAGACATCAATCCATGTAAGAACCACTGATCCCGGAAGTTAACCCATTCCAAAGTGTCGTCCGTGCGCAAACGTTCCTCCAGCTTTTGCCTGACCTGTGGGCCGTAGGTGGCGTAGAGCTGGCCTGGAGAAACCCGACCGACGAGCAGTGTGCTGCTATCTCCCTCGGCGTTCAATTGGTGGGGATGCTCCAGCTCGGCTGCAAACTCCCTTATTCTTGTCTCCCCCTCGAAGCGCACCTGGATGACTTTGAAAGGTTCATATTGGGGGTTGTGACCCGGCCTTATGCCTGTGACGGTGGCCAGGGCATAATCCAGGGCTGGAAAAACAATCCGCTGGCCGACTTCATAGCTCTCCTTGGGGCGATAGGGCTTTCCCTTCTCCAATTCAGCTTTGATAGCGGCTTCTTCGCCCCGGCATCGCCATTCCATGAAAGCCAGGGTCAACTGGTCAAGGGTCTGAGGTACACCGTTTTCCAGGACCACCCTGTAGAGGTACTCAAGGTCCTGGTCCTCAATAACCAGATTTTCTTGCCAGTACTCCGCTGTTTGGGTCTTCAACTGCATCATCAGAGTGGGCTCTCCTAACGTATTCAAAGCACGCCTGTCCGGCAAGCTGACGAAATTATACCAGGTTTCATGCATCTTGACAAACTTTAGCCCCCAAATTGAAATCTGGGGCCTGGGAGCACCGGGCACCGTCCGCCCTGGGGTGAAGGGTGAGAGGTCGGCTCACCGCACCTGCGCTCAGGGCGGAGAAAGTGGGGTGGAGGGGGTACCCCTCAAGCTCCCCCGGCTTCCACGGCGCAAGCCTCATGTGAAGACGACTTTACAAAGACGCAACTTTGGGTTATAATTATAGCACACACCAGGCTGAGAGTCAGACCTCTCAGTTTTTTGTCATCCACCTTGCGCCCTGGACGCTTTTCCGGTTGACAGTGCAAAGCTGAGGAAGGGAGACCTCTGCTGAGGACACTTTCAATATTTCTCATCCCTCGCCTCACTTTCGTGGGCGAGGGATAATGTTTACTTGTCTTTGAGGGGGATATGAGCGAAGAAGAAATCTTTCTGACTCAGGAAGGCCGGCGCAAGCTGGAGGAAGAACTGGAATATCTCCGCACCGTGCGCCGCGCTGAAGTGGCCGAGCGCATTCGTGCCGCAAAAGAAGGAGGCGACATCATGGAGAATGTCGCCTACGATTATGCCAAAGAGGAGCAAGCTTTCGTCGAGGGACGCATCCAGGCTCTGGAGACCATGCTCAAGAAAGCCATCATTATTGAAGGCGGCTCCACCGATACGGTCGAACTGGGGACGTGCGTCACGGTGATGGAACAAGGCGGAGAGACCCTGGAAACCTACCAGATTGTGGGCTCGGTTGAGGCGGATCCCGGAAGGGGCCGCATTTCCAATGAATCACCTATGGGCAAGGCCCTGCTCGGACACCGGGTGGGCGATAAGGTGGCCGTCAGCACCCCAGAGGGCGTGTTGCACTTTCAGATCATCAGCATTAAGTAGCAGCGCGACGCAGAAATCTGACGTAGCCATCGCTGCTCGGCCCTGGTCATTCTGAGCACCCCGTGGCCCGAAGCCTCTCCTGAGCGAAAAGCCCTGCTATGATCGCCCAAGGTCTCCCGACCGGGGCGGAGGACATCTCGTCCATGGTGGTGGACTTATTACGACGAAGGAATCAAAATGGCCGAACTCAGCGATCTTGAGCGACAGCGATACCTCAAACTCCAACGTATCCGGGCGAGAGGCATTGACCCCTACCCCCCTCGCGTGGAGCGTACCCATACGACGGCCCAGGCCCGGACAGCCTTTGAAGAAGCTCAAGGAGAGGAGCCGCCTGCAGTGAAGGTCGTGGGGCGGCTGATAAGTGTTCGGGTGATGGGCAAGTCCACCTTTGCCCACATCGAGGATGGCAGTGGTCGGATCCAGATCTACCTGCGCCAGGACATCCTCGGTGAGGAGGAATACGAGTTCTTCAAGCGGGATTTTGACATCGGCGATTTTGTGGGCGTCGAAGGACGCCTCTTTCGCACACGCACGGGGGAGGTGACCGTTGAGGTTCAGCGTTTCTCCATGTTGACCAAATCCCTCAAGCCCTTGCCGGAGAAATGGCATGGCTTGAGAGATGTGGAGACGCGCTACCGACAACGCTATGTGGATCTGATTGTCAACCAGGACGTCCGCCGTGTTTTCATCACCCGCACCCGCATCATTTCGGCCATCCGCCGCTTCTTTGATGAGCGCGGCTTCCTGGAAGTGGAGACACCCATCTTGCAACCCCTTTACGGTGGGGCCATGGCCAGGCCCTTTACCACGTATCACAATCAATTACACCAAAATCTATACCTGCGCATTGCTACCGAGCTTTATCTTAAGCGCCTCATCGTGGGCGGCTACGAGCGGATCTACGAAATCGGCAAGAACTTCCGCAACGAAGGGGTGGATCAGGAACACAACCCCGAGTTCACGTGCATTGAGTTCTACATGGCCTATGCCGACTACAACGACGTGATGGCATTGACCGAGGAGCTGGTGGCCTACGTGGCTCAAGAGGTCCTGGGCACCCTCCAGATCACCTACGATGGGCACCAGATTGACCTCACCCCGCCCTGGACACGTATTCCCCTGCGCCAGGCCATCAAAGAGCAGACCGGGATTGACTACAGAGCATACCCCGATGCCGAAAGCCTGTATCACGCCATCCGAGAGATAGGCGGCCAGGCGGAGCTCAAAGCCACCTGGGGCAAACAGGTGGATTCGCTCCTGAAAAATTATGTGCGCCCTAAGCTCATTCAGCCTACTTTTTTAATGGATTACCCCATCGAAATCTCACCCCTGGCTAAGAAAAAGCCCGACGATCCCACCACCGTGGAGCGCTTCCAGGGCTTTATCGGCGGGATGGAGGTCTGCAATGCTTTCACCGAGCTGAATGATCCCCTAGACCAAAAAGAGCGGTTTTTGGCGCAGGTCAGGGCCTTTGAGGCGGGAGACGAGGAGGCCCATCAGATGGATGAGGATTTCATCCGCGCTCTAAGCTACGGTATGCCACCCACCGGCGGCTGGGGCATGGGCGTTGACCGCTTGGTCATGCTTTTCACCAACCAGCCTTCCATCCGCGATGTCATCCTCTTTCCTCACCTCCGGGCAAAGGAATAGCCGTTCAAGGCGAACCCTAAGTAACTATGCAAAAGTTCTTTCCAGATTTGCCGGTTGACCCTGGGGGGTG